>NZ_MPRK01000070.1 GCF_002021095.1 Solemya elarraichensis gill symbiont
TGTTCACAGCCCCGCCGGACCAGTCGCTGGAGTGGTCAGACGAGGGTGTCGAGGGCGCGCACCGTTTCGTGCGTCGCCTGTGGACGTTGGCAACAGGCCATGCCGATGCCATCCGGGACGCAGATGCAAAATTTGACGACGCCGATGAAAAGAGTGTTGCCGCGCGCAGGGAAGTCCACGCGGCACTGAAAAAAGCGCTGTACGACTATGAACGCAAGCAGTTCAATACAGTTGTTTCTGCCTGCATGACCATGGTCAATGTGCTCAACAAGGTCGACAACAGTGCCTTGCTGAGCGAAGGTGTCAGTATCATTCTCAGGCTTCTCGCACCGATTGCCCCGCATGTGACACATCACCTGTGGAGTGAACTCGGCTTTGGTGAGGATATTCTCTCTGCCGGATTCCCCGAGGTTGATGAATCCGCCCTGCAGCAGGAGAATATAGAATATGTTGTTCAGGTTAACGGCAAGGTGCGTGCAAAAGTGCAGGTCTCAGCCGATGCCGACAAAGAGGCAGTCGAGAAAGAAGCACTGGATAATCAGAACGTACAGAAATTTATCGGTGATGCGACAGTACGCAAGGTGATAGTTATCCCTGGCAAGTTGGTCAATATCGTCGCACCACAATAACCAAGGCCAAACACCTTGAAGGATATCGATGTGAATATTCGCCCAATACTGCTATTGCTGATCGCGGCCCTGCTGACGGGTTGCACCGGATTCCAGCTGCGTGGCAGCGAACCCCTTCCTGCATCAATCAGCCCTGTTCTCGTGACAGGCATCAATCAGTACAGCGATCTGTATCGCCAGCTGGAATACCAGTTCAGCGCGAGCAGCATTCGTGTTACCGGATCGAAAGATGACGCAGCGACTGTATTGAAATTGAACAAGGTTGAGTCACTCGACAAGCTCACGGCAATTGACCGCAGGGGCAAGGGTGTCGAATACTTGCTTATCAAGAGCGTTAACCTGTCGCTGCATGACAGGGCAGGGGAGCCCCTGGTTTCCGAGCGCAAGGTGGCGGTTGATCACTATCGATATGCGCTTGATAAAAAACAGCTCTCCAGCGAGCGCGCGCGCGAAGAGAAAGATCGCGAGATGCAGCAACTGCTGGCACAGAAAATCATGCGCACAATTCACTATGCCATGCGGACTGGCTCAAACTGATCGTGCAGTTTGAGCTGCAGGCTGAACAGTGAAGCTAAAACCCGAAGCACTGGACTCCCACCTGCGCAAGCGGCTTGAGCCTGTTTACCTGCTGTGCGGGGATGAGCCCCTGCAACTGCTTGAGGCCGCCGACTCCGTGCGCAATATTGCACGCGAGGCGGGTTACAGCGAACGCACTCTGTTCGAGGTGAAGCGGGGATTCGATTGGGATACTCTGCTTGCTGAAGGGAGCTCCATGTCGCTATTTGCAGAGAGGCGCATACTTGAAGTGCGCATTCCGAGCGGCAAGCCGGGCCGCGATGGCAGCGCCGCGCTGGCCGAGTGGCTGGCAAATCCACCGCCCGATACGATGCTGTTGCTGGTACTCTCCAAGCTCGAAGCTGCGCAAAGGAATACCAAGTGGTTCAAGGCGATCGACAAGGCTGGTGTGATCGTGCAGGTTTGGCCGGTCACTGGCAGGGCACTGCCGCAGTGGATGAAGCACAGGGCACAGATGTGTGGTCTGCAGCTTGACGATATTGCCCTGCAATTGCTGGTTCAGCATACCGAAGGCAACCTTCTTGCGGCTTCACAGGAGCTGGAAAAACTGCGTCTCATACATGGTGAGGGCAAAGTCAGTGTTGAGCGTGTTGCCAGCGCTGTATCCGGTAACTCCCGTTACACGCCGTTTGAAATGGTCGATACTGCGCTTGCAGGCCAGGGTGGGCATGCACTGCACATGCTGGCAGTGCTGCGTGCCGAGGGTGTCGCCATGCCGGTTCTGTTGTGGGCGCTGGCGCGTGATGTTCGATTGCTGGTTGAACTGGCTACGGCTGCTGCAGGTCGAGGGTCGCCGAATGCGGTTTTTGACAGGCATCGCGTGTGGGAGCAGCGTCGGGCCCTGCTCGGTACTGCGATGCGAAAACATTCACTCAGTGAGTGGCAGCAACTGCTATCGCTGGTGGCAAGAATTGATAATGCAATCAAGGGCGGCGCAGAGGATCAGTGGGTGCTCACCGAGTCGCTGCTTGGCGGAATTGCCGGCTATTCCCTCGAGGCCGTCAGTTAGTGTGGTAAAATAAATTTTTACACCGGTTGTGATTTTACCTGGCCGTTATGACTCAAGAAGCCAAAAAAGAGATTACCGATATCGCTTCCTATATGCAGGAGGTCGGCGCACGTGCGCGTGTCGCTTCCCGTCAGCTCGCAGCGTCCAGCACAGGCCTCAAGGATGCCGCCTTGCTTGCGATTGCTGAAGATCTTGATGCGAATCGCGACATCCTGATGCGGGAGAACCGCAAGGATCTCGAGGCAGGGCGTGCAAAGGGGCTTGATGATGCGCTGCTTGATCGTCTTGAGCTGACATCTGACCGTATCAACGTCATGATTGAAGGATTACAACAGATAGCTTCGCTACCTGATCCGATCGGTGAAATTTTCGATATGAATTACATGCCCAGCGGAATCCAGGTGGGGCGCATGCGCGTGCCGCTCGGGGTTGTCGGGATCATCTACGAGTCACGCCCCAATGTGACTGCAGATGCAGCTGCATTGTGCCTGAAGTCCGGTAATGCGACCGTGCTTCGCGGTGGTTCCGAAGCCTTCTGGTCAAACCAGGCGATCGCCACATCCATTCGGATCGGCCTGGAAAAGGCCGGTCTGCCCGGTGATGCCGTACAGGTTGTTGAAACCACGGACAGGGCTGCAGTCGGCGCCATGATTACCATGCCCGAGTCGATCGACGTGATTATTCCGCGCGGTGGCAAGGGGCTGATTGAACGTATTTCGGCCGATTCACGTGTCCCCGTGATCAAACACCTTCATGGTGTCTGCCATGTCTACATCGATGACCAGGCTGATCATAGCAAGGCGCATGCAATTGCAGTGAATGCAAAAACCCAGCGTTACGGTACCTGTAATACCATGGAGACCTTGCTGGTTGCAGAGAATATTGCCGCTGAAATGCTGCCTGGACTTGCTGCGGATTATGGAGACAAAGGTGTAGAGTTGCGCGGTTGTGAGAAAATAGCTGCCCTGATCGACTGCAATTCTGCTGCTGAAGAGGACTGGGACGAAGAGTATCTGGCACCGATCCTCTCTATCCGTATCGTTGATGATATGGATGCGGCGATGGAGCACATCGCCAACCATGGTTCCGGACATACAGAAGCGATTGTTACCGAAAACTTTACGCGTGCGCGCAGGTTCCTCACAGAGGTCGATTCAAGCAGCGTTATGGTCAATGCCTCGACGCGTTTTGCCGACGGCTTCGAGTACGGACTTGGTGCCGAGATTGGCATCTCGACCGACAAGTTTCATGCACGCGGTCCGGTTGGTCTTGAGGGGCTTACCTCGGTCAAGTATATCGTTCTGGGCGATGGCCATATTCGCACCTGATTTTTGCCCATGTAAATGCCGGACGGATTGTTGATGATCGGCATTTTCGGCGGTACTTTCGATCCGGTCCATTATGGACACCTGCGACCTGCCTTTGAGGTACAGGAGGAGCTGGGCATCAGGCAGATGCATTTTGTTCCGCTCAGGGATGCACCGCACCGGGGTCAGCCGGAAGTATCACCTGAACTGCGCTGTGCGCTCGTCAGAGCGGCGCTTGGACGGCGCAGCGGTGTGTGTGTCGATGATCGTGAACTGCATCGTGACGGCCCTTCCTATAGCTATGACACCCTCGCATCGTTTCGACAGCAGTGGCCAAACGAGCCGTTGGTATTACTTCTTGGCGAAGACGCTTTCCGTAGTTTTCTCTCCTGGCACAGGCCACTGGATATTCTCGAACTGGCACATCTGGTCGTCATGCAACGTCCCGGTGAGCATCAGTTCGACTCGCAGTTGCAGGCGCTGATAACTGATCGCCAGGCGGACTCACCAGGCGAGTTGCACGATGCGTCTGCGGGGCGAATTTACTTCCAGCAGGTGATGCAGCTTGATATTAGTGCCACCCGAATTCGCGAACTCTGTACAGCTGGCCGCGACATCAGTTACCTGGTGCCGGATGCCGTAGCGGAGATTATCGAGCGACTCAAGCTATACACCGGGAAGCTCTGAACTATTCCCTAGTGGCCGAGACAGGCCATTCCGGCTAAAATGGCGCATAACCAGACTTTGGAAACCCAGATGCAAGCAGAACAACTCCGAGATCAGACAGTCGCCATTCTTGAAGACATGAAGGCGCTGGATCTCAATGTTATCGATGTGCGCGGTAAAACCAGCATCACCGACTTCATGATTATTGCCAGCGGTACATCGGACCGTCACGTCAAATCGATTGCGGAAGCGGTGGTTTTCAAGTCAAAGCAGGCGGGTGAGGCACCAATCGGCACCGAGGGCGTGACCGACGGCGAATGGGCGCTGGTCGACCTCAACGGTGTGGTCGTACATATCATGCACCCGCGCGTCAGGGACTTCTACCAGCTTGAACGGCTCTGGAGGATGGATCCGGAGCAGGCTGAAAAAGTGCTCCAGGAGAGCACGCAGCAGTAGCTCCCGGGCTCTCCCGCATGGATCGATTCGACAGAATCTACGATCTGCACAAGATTCTCAGCGCTTCGCGCTATCCGGTTTCACGCAAACGCCTCGAAGATGAGCTTGAGTGTTCGCGTGCGACTGTAAAACGCATCATCGAATCGATGCGTCTTTATCTCAATGCTCCCATTGCCTATGACCGCAAGCTTAATGGCTACTATTATGAAACCGGCAACGAGTCGGGTGAAGTCATGTATGAGCTCCCGGGGATCTGGTTCAACGCCTCCGAGCTGCAGGCTCTACTGACAGTGCAGCAGTTGCTGCAGGATGTGCAGCCTGGCTTGTTTGAGCGCCAGCTGGCACCGCTCAGGGAGAGAATTGATGATTTGTTGCAGCTGCAGCAGGGTGATTCGGGCGATCTCAGCGGCCGCATCCGTATATTGCACCTCGCCTCGCGCCCTGGAAGTGAGTGGTTTCAGCTGATTGCTGGTGCCACCGCGCAACGCAGGCAGCTCGAAATCGACTACTATGCCCGCTCCAGCGATACCTCTTCACGCAGGCGCATTTCACCGCAGCGCCTGGTTCACTATCGTGACAACTGGTACCTGGATGCCTGGTGCCACACGCGTAATGCATTACGAACCTTTTCGCTCGATGCCATCGAGTCTGCACGTCAGCTCGAGAAGCAAGCCGAAGAGGTAGAGGAGAAGCAGCTGAAAACGCATTTTACCTCTGCCTACGGCATTTTTTCCGGCGAGGCGACAGATGAGGCGGTACTGCATTTTTCGGCCGAGAGCGCACGCTGGGTCGCAAATGAGGCGTGGCATGCCCAGCAGCAGGGTGAATGGCTCGATAACGGAAAATACCTGATGCGCATTCCCTATGCCAATCCCACCGAACTGGTGATGGATATCCTGCGCTACGGCAGTGATGTCGAGGTGATAGCCCCTGAAAGTCTGCGGCAGATGGTGGCTCGGCACCTGCGCGATGCGCTTGAGCATTATCAGTAACAGGAGTGATGCTAAGGCCTATAATTAATTATAGGAGAGCAGATACTTTACGGAGGGCCAAAATGAAGACCACAACAATACGAATTTCATCTCTTTTGTTTCTGTTGATGCTGTTCACTCCCGCAATTGCCGAATTCTGGGCGCCGGTGCGCCAACAGTTCTACTATGACACCACCTACCTCAGTGGTGGAATCGGTGCCACCGAGTTGGAGTACCTTGAATCGAAAGAGGTGCGCGATCAATACAATCTTGAAATCCTTACCGCGACGAAAAGCGGCTGTTATGTCTCCATGGCGAGGGCCAGGGTTGCAACAGCTAGTGGCGCAGTTGTCCTCGACGTGGTGATGGACGGCCCGATTCTGCTGACCCGCCAGCCGGAGGGTAATTACCATGTGAGAGTGGTTGTTAACGGCGACAGGCAGATGCGTGACGTCAAACTGGGTGACGGCTATTTACAGCGTGTAGTGACTCACTGGAACATCGAGGCAGAACGTCTCGACACGCCGGAAATCAGCCCGCCCTGGGTACGACCACTGGTACCAAAAACAATTGACGGTATTGAGGTCGTGACGGTTCCCGGTGCTGAGGGAGAACAAGTCGTGAACGGTCGTTGGAACAAGGGCGACTCAGAGCGCGACCAAGTGCTGGAGGAGGTACGCATGATGCGCGAGGAAGCTTGCCCGTCTTGAGAGGAGGGCCAGAGAGCTTGAGCGGACGCTCAGGTATGTGCCTGACTCGTATAGGTAAGACGCAAAAAAGCCCGGAAATCCATTTTCCGGGCTTTTTTCAGGGGAATTTTGTGTGTGCGTTGCTTAGAACTGCATCATGACTGCGAGAGCAAAGCCCATTAGCGCTACTTCGATCGCAACGGCTTTCCAGTCAATGACAGGAATGCGATGTTCGAGTTCAGATTTTGCCGACATATAATCCATTTTTTCTCTCCAAATTCAGAGAAATCCATACGGATTACTCTTGCCGATTGGCTTATGTTAAGATGAAGTATATACGTTTTACTTTCAATGTCAACACTTTGTATACACATGTCCAAGACTAAGGTATTGAATCTGCGAATCGACCCCGATTTGAAGAAGCGGGCGAAAGCAATTGCACAGGATGATGGGCGCACTCTTTCCAACTGGGTGACGCATCTGATCGAACGCGAGGTCAAAAAAGCCGAGAAGGAAAAAGAGAAGTAATCCCCGTTATTTAGCCTCTCTCCCAGGATAATTCCCTCGGGCTCATGCATTGAGCTACCACCTGTCCGATACTCCCTGCAAACGGGAGGAAATCATGCAGAACAGACACTTTGAATCCATCAGGAAACGCCTGTTTATTTCGGGCACCAGGGCGAAGCCGCGCACGCAATCGAGCCTGCAGATTTCATCCGTAGCGGGTTTTCATCACCACAGGGCAATTGGTGTGTGGAGCTTCCTGCGTGAGGGTGAGGAGCTGAAGCTGGTGCGGGAACCGCAAAATCCCTTCGATCCCGCAGCTGTTGCTATCTATTTCAGGAATGACAAGCTCGGCTATGTGCCGCGAGGTGAGAATGACAGGCTGGCCGGTATGCTGGATCGCGGAGAGCGCCTCAGTGCGAGAATCAGGCGTCTGCGCAAGAGCGAGATGTCACGGCGGAGGATTCAGTTCGAGGTGCTGTCATAGCGTACATCGGTCACCAGGTAGAGCTGTTTGCCCGCCGGTGTCTGCACCGTTACCTCGTCATCGATGCTGTGCTTGAAGAGGGCTTTGGCCATGGGGGAATCCATGCTGATATAGCCGGGTTCCACATCAAATTCGTCCGGGCCGACGATACGGTAATTTGATTCATTGCCATTGCTGTCTTCGAGTGTGACCCATGCGCCGAAAAAGATTGCTTCGGGATTATCGGGAACCAGGTCGATAACTTTCAGGTCAGGCATGCGTTTCTGCAGATAGCGAATGCGGCGATCGATTTCTCTCAGCTCTTTCTTGCGGTAGATATACTCGGCATTCTCCGAGCGATCACCTTCTGCGGCTGCGGCTGCAAGTGCGACAGTGACCTCGCGGCGGCGCTTCCAGACTGCTTTCTCCTCCTGCTGCAGGCGCAGGTAGCCCTCGCGCGTGATATAGGGGGATTTCTTCGCAGCAGGTGCGCGGTAGCGGCCCATCAGTGACTCATCAAGCGATTTCGACCATTGAGAATTCAGCCGTGGACTCACCGCAGTCCGGGCATTGCCAGTTTTCCGGGACAGCATCCCAGGAAGTGCCTGGCGGAATACCATCTTCAGGCAGGCCGAGTGCCTCGTCGTAGACGAAGCCACAGATTTCACATTCCCATTTTTTCATTGTATTTCCCGTTCAGTTGCTCTGCTAATGAGATGAGCCTAGCAAAATGCGATTTGTGTTCA
>NZ_MPRK01000008.1 GCF_002021095.1 Solemya elarraichensis gill symbiont
TTTCCTTTGGCGCTGGCGCACGTCAGAAAAACAGTCTCGCCTAGTGGCTACCGGGGACTACGCGCCTTCGATTCTCTCTCCTTGGCGCGCAGCGAATGCTGTAGAACCAACCATCCGGCTCGCTGTTCTTGTAGGATGCGGTAGAGCGCTTTTTGCCATTGATATAATACTCGACCGACAGCCTATCCTTCTTGAGACAGAGTTGCAGGCCATGTTTCTTGCGATCCACCTTGGTGTAATTCCAGCCATCTTCCAGCCCCTCGGTTGAAACCGGCACGGCAAACTCATATTTCCTGCCTTTCATTCCATGCGGGCCTGTCACCTCGGTCTCCGACGAAAGAACAAATACACCTGCACCGGCATCGACAGCATCGGTTTCTGCTGCACTCACTCCGTGCATCAGAACGAAAATAGCAAGGAAAGATAGAATATATTTCATGAAATGTTCCAGGTAACAAAATAATCAGAGGCACTCAAAATTACAGTCAAGGGACTGGCAGGTCTACAGCAGATATCCAGAGGACGTATAATATATAAAGAAGCCATATTTGCTGGAGGGATTTTCTAATTGTGTCGGTTCTAAAGCACATTTCAGGATTAATTCTCGTGTTGTCTTGTTTGAGCGCCATCGCAGAAGAGCCTCTCGTGTGCCCGAACGCAAATGCAACTGTCTCGGGAATGAACAAGACAGATTTCATCATGGTGTGTGATGCAGTCACTGATACTGCCAAATTGATGAGCAGTCTCGGTTTCAATACATCGGCACATCTTGAGATTGAAATTCTGGATGACGCCTCCCGGTCACTGCATCCGATACCGATTATTGGCCTGTTCAATACTAAGGTCAGGCGTGTAGAAATAGTCGACTATGCCACACATCTCGCTGGAACCAGATTGGGACGCCCATTTGGACTCAATCCAAGCAGGGAACTCCATTTTAGCTTCATAGCGCATGAAGTCAGTCACGCATATACACATGAAAACACCAGGTTCACCAGGCTATTAACTGTGGCACACGAATATATTGCTTATGTCGTCCAGTTTTCAGTAATGTCTGCAGAACTAAGAAAATCCATCCTGGAGCGCATCGATGTTCCTGCATTTAATAACGATGAAGAAATCAGCGAGGTCTATCTCAACCTGCACCCGAGTTACTTTGCGGTGAAAAGCTGGCGACACTATATCAAGCCGGAAAACGGCAAAACATACATCAATGCGATACTGAACGGTGAGCAGTTGTGTGAATAAAAAGACCGGGCTGCAGGGTAATTCTTAGGAAATCCTGTACAGCTACAAGCGCCTCAGGCCGATATTTCCGAGGCGAGGTCTTGTAACGATCACCCCGCCCTTCTCCTCGTCCTTCTGAATGCAGATGGTTGCCCCATCTTATGGACGCTTGCCGGCAAACTCACAATAGACCCTCTCTCCATTGACCTCCATGAAACCGGCACCACCGACATAACCATTCTCCTTGAGTATCTTGATCACCTGTGACTGGCTCATGATCTCATCCTCGTTGAGGGAAGATTTGAAGTCAGCACTGCTATTGGCTTCTGCGCTGGATGCTTGCTCCCCGGAAGTATCAAATGGATTGCTTTGGCAGGCAGCCAGCAGCAGGAAAGAAATCAGCAACAGCAAACGCATCTGGTCATCTCCAGGTAAATGGAAACGCGGCCCGGGAACTCCAATCGCCCCGGGGCGGGCCTCCTACATATCATTTGATCCTATTCTGCACGCAGTGCTTCAACAGGATCAAGGCTTGCTGCCCTGCGAGCAGGCGCAACACCTGCAATCACTCCGATTGCCACCGCCATCAACTCGGCCAGCAGAACAAAATACCAGGGCGTATGCACCGGCAATGCAGGTATCGCAAGACCCAGCAGTGCAGCTCCACCGGCACCAATTACAAGACCGGCGAATCCACCTGTTGCAGAAAGCAGCACTGCCTCGCCCAGGAACAAGCCAAGCACCTGTCTGCGACGCGTGCCCAGTGCACGCAGCAGCCCGATTTCATGTGTTCGTTCATTAACGGCTATCGACATAATGGTGAGGATACCAACACCACCGACAAGCAGGGAAATACCGCCCAAGGCACCAACCGCGAGTGTCAGGATATCGAGAATTGAACCGAGTGTTTCGAGCATCTCCTCCTGCGTGATGATGGTGAAATCCTCGTAACCATGGCGCGCCTGCATGAGACGTGATATCTGCTCTTCGAGCTGGTCCACGTTCGCCGTTGAGCGATACAGCAGATCAATCTCCATAACACCCTCCCGATTGAACATCTCCAGCGCCCTGCCGGCAGGTATAAAAAGGGTGTCATCAAGGTCAAAACCGAGCATGGTGCCTTTCGACTCCATCACGCCGATCACCCGAAAACGCTCACCGGCGATACGCACGATCTCTCCGAGGGGGCTACGGCTGCCAAACAACTCATCAGCCATCTTGCTTCCGAGCACCGCAAAGGCACGTGCATTTCGCGGGTCATCATCCGGCAGAAAGCGCCCAATCTCGACATCCATCTGCCATACGGCGGGTACCGCGTGTCCTGCGCCAATAATCATGGTACGCCGACTGCGCTTGCCGAACTCGACTTCAGCATTACCTTGCACCACCGAAACCACGGCCTCAACATCGGCAACACGTTTGAGGGCCTCGGCATCTTCCATGGTTAGCGGGCGCACTGTATTGATGACAGCCCCCGACATACCAAAAGTTGTATTTTTCCCGGGTGTCACGGCAAGAATATTGGTGCCGAACTGGCTGAACTCGGCAAGCACGAAACGATGCACACCCTCGCCGATCGATGTCAGCAGCACCACCGCGGCAACGCCGACTGCAATACCCAAAGCAGTAAGAAAACTGCGCAGGTGTTGTGAAAAAACAGAACCGAGCGTAAGGCGAATAAAGTCTGTTGCCTGCATGTCAGTGCCTCATCAACGCATCAACCGGATCCAGTCGTGCAGCACGCCGTGCAGGCATGATACCGAACACCAGGCCGGTGACGATGGCAACAATCAGTGCGCTCACATAGGCCCACAGGGGAGTCGTCAGCGGAAATGTCGGAAACAACCCATCAAGTGCAGAGACACCTGCAAAAGAGATCAAAATTCCACTGACTGCACCAATAACAGAAAGTAATGCAGCCTCGGAGAGGAACAGGATGAGTATCTGCCGTCTTGAGCCACCCAGCGCCTTGAGCAGACCGATCTCGGAAGTACGCTGCGATACGGAGACAAGCATCACGTTCATAATCAGCACACCGGCTACGGCAAGACTGATAGCGGCAATACCAACCACGGTATAGGTTAAGGCCTTGAGGATACGATCGAATGTACCGAGGATTGCGTCCTGCGTGATGACAGTGACATCATCCTCGCCATCGTGACGCTCGCGCAAGATACGTATGACATCCTCTTTTGCTGACGGGATGGTTTCACGCTGGGTTGCCTGCACCATGATTCGAAACAGTGACTCGGTATTAAACAATGCCTGCGCGGAAGCGACTGGAATAAAAACGGCGTCCCCCATCTCCATACCGAGTGACTGACCTTCATCGCCCAGTATACCGATCACCCTGTAGCGGTAACTGCTGATGCGCACGGATTGCCCTAGTGCGCGCTCACCGCCAAACAGCTCCTGTCTGATTGTTTCACCAATTACGCATACAGCATCACCCCGCTTGATATCCGCGCTTGGCAAAAATCGCCCCTGGCTGATGGCAATCTCGCGAATCTCGCCATAATCCACGGTCGTCCCGATGATAGTCGCCTCGCGTTCGAGACTGCGGAATGATATCGGCGCCGATCCAACGACAATGGGAGCCACCCTGCTTACCGATGAGCCACGCAGCAATGCATTTGAATCATCAAGGATCAGGTCACGTGGCACAGCACCCAGAAGCGGAGGAGCTCCGCCGGTTGTTTCAGAGCGCCCGGGCAGGACAATCAGGAGATGCGTACCAAGTGCCGAGAACTGGTTGATCACGTAGAGGCGCGCCGCTTCTCCGAGGGTGCTGAGCATGACAACCGAGGCAACACCGATCGACATCGCCAGCAGAAGCAAAAAAGCGCGTACAGGTGAACCGCTGACGTTACTGAAACCATAGCGGACTGTATCACCGACTCTCATCTCAGCGTACGTCCTTGCTGATGCTGCCGTCGACCATGCGAATCCTGCGTGCAGCTCGCTCGCCGATATCCATATCGTGGGTAACGACGATAAGAATAATTCCCTGCTTGTTGAGTGCTTCCAGCACCTCGATGACGGATTCACCCGATATATGGTCAAGGTTGCCGGTTGGCTCGTCTGCAAGCAGTATCGTCGGCTGCATGATGGTCGCACGTGCAATAGCGACACGCTGACGCTGTCCACCTGAGAGCTGATCAGGGCGATGTTCGGCGCGATCAAGGAGATCGACATTATCCAGTGCCTGTTCAACAATGACATGGCGCTCTTTTGGCGCCATGCCCGATAGCATCAGGGGCAAAGCGACATTCTCGGCCGCGGTGAGGCGTGGTACCAGGTGATAGGACTGGAACACGAAACCGATCCTGTGACGCCTGGTGTCAGCCTGTTCATTGTCACCCATGCTGGTGGTATCGATACCGTCAAGCCGGTAAGTACCGGACGTCGGCCTATCCAGCAAACCGAGGATATTGAGCAGCGTTGACTTGCCTGAGCCGGACGGGCCCATGATAGAGAGATATTCACCCTTATCAATCGTCAGGGTGACATGCTTTAGCGCATGAACCTCTTCATCGCCAACCTGGAAGACACGCTCAATTGAATCGAGTTCTATCATTTGCCTGTTTCACGCACTGCCTCGGCGCCATCCTCGACACCTTCCTTACCGACGGAAGTCACCACCAGGTCACCCTCTTCAAGGCCTGACAGCACCTCGGTGTAATCCCAGTTTTCCATACCGGTTTCTATGTCACGCTGTTCAATCAGGCCTGAAGATTCATTCAGCAGGTAGACCCGCTTGCCCTCGATAACAGCCTCGGTAGGAATCCGCAGCACATTCTCGTGTACATCGAGGATAATCTCGACATCTGCACTGTAGCCGGCGAGCACACACTTGAGTACTTTCGGATTATCAAATTCAACCTCGACATCAACAGTGCGCGCCTGCTTTTCAAGATCAATAACATAGGAACCAACCCGCCTTACTTTCGATGCAAACTCACGTTCACCGTAGGCATCCAGCATCACCCTTGCCGGCAAGCCGGGACGCACGCGTGCGACATCAACCTCATCGATGGGAGCCGAGATATAAAAACAGCTGTTATCAACCAGGTCGATTACCGGTGGTGTCGCAATACCGGGAGGTGAAGGCGTAACAAACTCGTTAAGCTCACCATTGAGTTCAGCAATGGTGCCTTTGAAAGGGGCATAAAGGCGGGTTTTTTCGAGCTGTGCCTCGGCAAGCTCGATACTGGTTTCGCTCACATCGAGCTGTAACTGTGAAGCAGAGCATTCAGCAGCCATTGCACTGGCCTGTGTTCTGACCTTGTCGAGTTGCTCATCCGAGGCTGCACCCGAATCCTTGAGACGATGCAGACGATCCGACTCACGCTGGGCCACATCCGCATTCAGACAACTCGCCTCGGCACGCGCCTTTGCGGCTTTCAACTCGCGCTTGCTAAAGTCAACCTGTGCAACCAGGTCACGATTCCACAGCTCCAGCAGCAGTGCACCTTCCTCAACCTCGTCGCCCTCCCTGACATTGAGTACCGCGATCTGGCCGCCGATACTGGGGGAGAGATGGGCGCGCAGGCACGCCTTGACGGTGCCAGCACGAGTATTGGCAACGGTCGATTCCACCATTCCGGGCGCTGTCTGCACGACCGTGACGACCACCGGCTCGCTCTTGCCGAGAAAGAAAAACAGCAACAGAGCCAGTACAACGGCGGCGGCAATAACCTGGTAACGAAAACGCATACATTCTCTCCACGTAGGTTCTAAACCCATTATTCTCCAAATAACCACCTGATTCCAGAAATAACTACCTGATTCCAGAGCCGATTCGCTGTATTATATGCGCCCTGTTCAGCAAACCATGACGACAGCCAGATGACAGCACAGATTCTAGATGGAAAAGCGATTTCAGCCGAGATCAAGGCGCAACTGAAAACAGAGGTAGACCAGCTTCTGGAAGCTGGTAAACGGCGCCCGGGCCTGGCTGTAATCCTGGTCGGCGAAAATCCTGCCTCGCAGGTCTATGTACGTAATAAACGTAACTCCTGTGAACAGGCCGGTTTCCTCTCCGAACTAATCGAACTGCCTGCCTCGACCACCCAGCAGGAGCTGCTCGAGCGTATCGACATTCTCAACAAAGATGACGCCATTGACGGCATCCTGGTACAGCTGCCGCTACCCGATCATATCGATGAAAATGCAGTCATCGAGGAGATTGATATCAGCAAGGATGTCGACGGCTTTCATCCCTATAATGTCGGTCGCCTGACACTGCGCATGCCGAACCTGCGCCCATGCACACCCAAGGGTGTCATGACGCTGCTCGAGCGCACCGGACACAAACTCTCAGGTCTCGATGCCGTCATTATCGGACAGTCGAATATCGTCGGCCGTCCGATGGCGCTGGAACTGCTTGCCGCACGCTGCACCATCACCGTATGCCACAGCCGCACCAAGGACCTCGAAGAAAAAATCAGGAACGCTGATGTTATCGTCGCGGCAGTCGGCATTGCCAACTTTGTCAAGGGCGAGTGGATCAAGGAAGGCGCACTGGTGATTGATGTCGGCATTAACCGCCTCGACAACGGCTCCCTGTGCGGTGACGTCGATTTTGAATCGGCAAAAGAGAAGGCCTCCGGGATCACACCAGTGCCCGGCGGTGTCGGCCCGATGACCGTGGCAACACTGCTCGAAAACACTTTCCAGGCATACCTCAATCGGGTCTGAAGACAAAAGACCAAAGACTAACGACTACAGACCAACGACAAGAAACATGGCGCAATATATCTACACAATGAACCGGGTCAGCAAGATTGTCCCGCCCAAGCGGGTCATCCTGCGTGACATCTCCCTCTCCTTCTTCCCTGGCGCCAAGATCGGCGTACTCGGCCTTAACGGCTCGGGTAAATCAACCCTGCTGCGCATCATGGCGGGACTTGATACCGAAATCGAAGGTGAAGCGCGCCCCCAGGCTGGCATCAATGTCGGTTACCTGCCGCAGGAACCACAACTCGATCCGGACAAGGACGTGCGTGGCAATATCGAAATGGCGCTCGGCAACGTTAAGGACGCGATGGAAGAGCTCGAAAAAGTCTATGCCGCCTACGCCGAACCGGATGCCGATTTCGATGCCCTCGCAAAGAAACAGGCGGAACTGGAAAATATCGTACAGGCAGCAGATGGCCACGGCATGGATCGACAGATGGAGATTGCCGCCGATGCTCTGCGCCTGCCACCATGGGATGCCGATGTCACCAAGCTCTCCGGTGGTGAAAAACGCCGTGTCGCACTGTGCAAACTGCTGCTCTCCAAGCCCGATATGCTGCTGCTCGACGAACCAACCAACCATCTCGACGCCGAGTCAGTCGCATGGCTTGAACGTTTTCTGCATGACTACCAGGGCACAGTCGTGGCCGTAACCCATGACCGTTACTTCCTCGATAATGTTGCCGGCTGGATTCTCGAACTCGACCGCGGCCACGGTATTCCGTGGGAAGGCAACTACTCCTCATGGCTGGAACAGAAAGAAGCCCGACTCGAACTGGAAGAGAAAACCGAGGCTGCTCGCGCCAAGGCGATGAAAAAAGAGCTTGAATGGGTGCGCACCAATCCCAGGGGGCGGCATGCCAAGAGCAAGGCCCGCCTGCAGCGTTTCGATGAACTGCAGTCGCAGGAGTTCCAGTCACGCAACGAGACCAACGAAATCTATATCCCGCCGGGTGAACGCCTCGGTGAACTGGTCATCGAAGCCAAGGGAATCAGCAAGAGCTACGGTGACAAGCTGCTCTACGAGGATCTGAGTTTCAACCTGCCACAAGGTGGCATCGTCGGCATCATCGGTCCCAACGGTGCAGGTAAAACTACCCTCTTCCGCATCATGACAGGTGAAGAACAGACGGATGGCGGTGAACTGCGTGTCGGTGACACTGTCCAGATTGCGGCAGTCGACCAGCGCCGCGATGCGCTCAACGATTCGAAAACCGTGTGGGAAGAGATTTCCGATAGCTCCGACATGATCACTGTCGGCAAGTTTCAGATGCCGTCACGTGCCTATGCCAGTCGCTTCAACTTCCGCGGTAACGATCAGCAGAAACGCATTGGCGACCTATCGGGTGGTGAACGCAACCGTGTGCACTTGGCCAAGCTACTCAAATCCGGCTGCAACCTGCTGTTGCTCGACGAACCAACCAACGACCTCGACGTCGAGACCCTGCGTGCTCTCGAGGAAGCGATACTCGCCTTTCCCGGCAGTGCCGTCATCATCTCGCATGACCGCTGGTTCCTCGATCGTGTAGCGACCCATATTCTCGCCTTCGAGGGCGACAGCAAGGTGGTCTGGTTCGAGGGCAACTATGCCGACTACGAGGCCGACCGCAAGCGCCGCCTCGGTGATGAAGCCGACCAGCCACATCGTCTCAAGTACAAGCCGCTCGAACGCTAGGCAATGAGTGACAAGCTCGATCAATTCCTGAAACGCGCCGAGGGCATGCTGGAACGCCTTGAACAGGTGTTGCCTGAAGCGCAGCAGGAGATCGACTGGTCAGCACCTGCACAGCGCTGGCAGCACGATGGTAGCCGAGGCAGGCTCGAGGCGATCCATTCGCCACGCACCCTGAGTCTCGACGACCTGCTGTGCATTGATCGTCAGAAGAGCGAACTGCTGCGCAATACGCAAAACTTCGTCAATGGTAAGGCTGCAAACAATGCCCTGCTGTGGGGCTCGCGCGGCACAGGCAAATCCTCACTGGTCAAGGCACTGCTGCCGGAGTTCAGGGAACAGGGACTGCGCCTGCTGGAGGTCGACAAGGATCACCTGGTTGAACTGCCACGCATACTTGAATTAATCAACGCACGCGACGAACACTTCATCATCTTCAGTGACGATCTGTCATTCGAAGCGCAGGAGTCGAGTTACAAACCACTCAAGGCAGCCCTGGATGGTTCACTTGCCGGTTTGCCCGAGAATATTCTCATCTATGCAACCTCCAACCGTCGCCACCTGCTGCCCGAGTACCAGTCGGAGAACCAGCACAGCAAGATTGTCGATGAAGAGCTGCATCTTGCCGAGAGTCTCGAAGAGAAAATCTCCCTGTCAGAGCGCTTTGGCTTATGGCTCTCGTTTCGCCCTTTCAGCCAGGATAACTATCTTGATGCTGTCGCTCACTGGCTGCAGGCCTATGGATCTGAACTGAATGATGAGTCACGCCGTGAAGCTCTGCGCTTCGCCCTTCAGCGCGGTTCACGCAGCGGTCGCGTCGCGCGCCAGTTCGCCATCGATTTCAGCAACCGCTGATTCTGTCTTGCGCTTCTCATGACCCAGGATTCAGGTAACACTCTCGATCAGTTGACGCTACCGCAACGGCCAGGTGAACGTATCCTGCTGGGTGCTGTTCGTGGCTGCATGACGGCCATGCTGGTGGCTTTTGCCACCCGGCAACATGATGGACTTGTCATAGCGGTTACTGATGATATTCAGCAGGCCAATCGCCTCGAACAGGACATCCGCTTTTTTTGCGATGCCGGTCTGACGGTCACTCTCTTTCCGGATCGCGAAACTCTACCCTACGATGTTTTTTCGCCGCTTCCCGAGTTGATTTCGCAGCGTCTCAAGAGCCTGCACCAGATGCCGGACATGCAACGAGGCATTATTATCCTGCCGATCAACACCCTGATGCAGCGACTGCCGCCGCCGTCCTATGTTCAGCAAAACACACTGTTTCTGAAGAATGGCCAGCAGGTCGATTTTGAGGCCTTGCGCAGAAACCTTGAGCAGAGTGGCTACCGCTATGTCTCGCAGGTGATGGAACACGGCGAGTTCTCCGTGCGCGGCTCCCTGATTGATCTCTTTCCGATGGGTTCCAGTGCGCCATACCGTATCGACCTGTTTGATGATGAAATTGATTCGATTAGGACTTTCGACCCCGAGACGCAGAGAACGCGTGACAAGGTCGATGCGATCAGCATGCTTCCGGCGCGTGAGTTCCCCACTGATGAGAAGGCGATCGAGGGATTCAGACAGCGCTATCGCGAAACCATTGAACAGGATTTCAATTCCAGCCTGATCTATCGTGAAGTGAGCGAGGGGCGCTTTCCCGGTGGCATCGATTACTACATGCCGCTGTTCTTTGAAGATAGCGCTACCCTGTTCGACTATTTGCCGGACAAGAGCCTGATGCTGTTGCAATCGGACTTTCGTGATGCAGCTGCCAATTTCGACGCCACCGTCAGCGACCGCTACGAACAACGCCGCCATGATATTGAACGCCCTATCCTGCCACCACGCAGCCTGTTTCTTGATGACGATGAACTCGCCAATCGATTAAAACAGTATGCCTCCGTGTTGTGGCAGTCACGCAAGGCAGACAGCGGCAGCAAGGGCATCGGCAGCTTCGACAATTTCACCAGCCGTACCCTGCCGCCACTTGGCCTCAATGCGCGAGCCTCCCGACCCGCCGGCCTGCTACAGGATTTTCTCGGCAGCTTCAACGGACGCGTTCTCTTCACCGCCGAGTCAGCCGGACGCCGCGAGCAGCTCTCGGAGACACTTGCAGCCTTTTCAATCCACCCGCAGCGTGTCGATAACTGGGATGACTTTACTGCCTCAGAAGCTGATCTTGCCCTGACAATCGCCCCGCTCGAACAAGGCATCGTCACTGATGACACAGCCATTGTTCCCGAGACGGCCCTGCTGGGTGAACGAGTACGTCAGCCGGGACGAAAAAAGAGCAAAAGCGACTCTGACCAGATCATTCGCAACCTCACAGAACTGCACGAGGGCGCGCCAGTGGTACACGAAGATCACGGTATCGGGCGCTTCATGGGTCTGCAGACAATCGATGTCGGCGGTGAACAGCAGGAGTTTCTCGCACTTCAGTATTCCGGTAAGGACAAGCTCTACGTGCCGGTTGCCGCGCTGCACCTTATCAGCCGCTATAGTGGTGCATCACCCGAGAATGCACCGCTGCACAAACTTGGCACCGATACCTGGGAGAAGGCGAAACGCAAGGCTGCGCAGAAGGCGCATGACGTTGCCGCAGAACTGCTCGACATCTACGCACGGCGCGAGGCAAGCCGTGGCGTCAAGTATCCGCATCCGGGAGATGAGTATACCGCCTTCGCAGCCGCTTTCGAATTCGAGACGACACCTGACCAGCAGTCGGCGATCGACGCCATACTGGAAGACATGGAATCACCGCGACCAATGGACCGCGTGGTGTGCGGTGACGTCGGTTTCGGTAAGACCGAGGTCGCCATGCGCGCCGCCTTCCATGCTGCCATCAATGGCAAGCAGGTTGCAGTACTTGTACCCACTACCCTGCTCGCACAGCAGCATTTCACCAACTTTGTCGATCGTTTTGCCGATTGGCCGCTCGAGGTGGAGGGGCTCTCGCGCTTCCGTACTGCCAAGGAGCAGAAAGCCGTACTCGCAGGACTTGAAGAGGGCTCTGTCGATATCGTTGTCGGCACACATGCTATTCTCAAAACCGGTATCAAGTTCAAGAACCTGGGGCTCGTCATTATCGATGAGGAGCACCGCTTCGGCGTACGCCACAAGGAGCGTCTCAAGTCGCTGCGCGCAGAGGTCGACATGCTAACGCTGACGGCAACGCCGATACCACGAACACTCAACATGGCAATGTCGAGTCTGCGCGATCTTTCGATCATCGCTACTCCGCCGGTTGAGCGTCATCCGATCAAGACTTTCATCAGCCAATGGAATGACAACCTGATACAGGAAGCGATTCGGCGTGAAACCGGCCGTGGTGGTCAGCTCTATTTCCTGCATAACGAGGTCAGCACCATAGACAACATGGCGCAGAAGATTGAAGCGCTGGTACCAGAGGTGAAAGTCGATGTCGCTCACGGCCAGATGCGTGAACGTGATCTCGAACGTGTCATGCGGGATTTCTACCACCAGCGTTTTCAGATACTGGTGTGCACGACAATTGTTGAATCCGGTATCGATGTGCACACGGCCAATACGATTATTATCAACCGCGCGGATAAACTCGGCCTGGCACAGCTGCATCAGCTGCGTGGTCGTGTCGGGCGCTCGCACCACCGCGCCTACGCCTACCTGCTGGCACCGCCGCAGAAATCAATGACGGCTGATGCAAAAAAACGCCTCGAGGCGATTGAGTCCCTCGAAGACCTGGGTGCCGGTTTCACCCTGGCTACCCATGACCTCGAGATTCGCGGCGCAGGAGAACTGCTGGGTGACGAACAGAGCGGACAGATTGCAGAAGTGGGTTACGCTCTCTACACCGAACTGCTCGAACGCGCTGTCAAGGCGATCCGCAAGGGTGAACAGCCAGAGCTCGATCGACCGCTCGATCATGGTGCAGAAATTGACCTCGGTCTGCCGGCACTGATACCAGCAGACTATCTGCCGGACGTACACGTGCGCCTGGTACAATACAAGCGGATTGCCAGCGCCGAATCAACCGAGGAGCTGCGTGAACTCCAGGTCGAGATGATTGACCGCTTCGGACTCTTGCCGGATTCGTTGAACAATCTCTTCGCTGCCACGCGCCTCAAACTGCGTATCCAGGCAATGGGTATCAGAAAACTGGATGCCAGTGCTTCGGGGGCACGCATCCAGTTTGATGAGAATCCAAGCATCGATTTTGCCCATATCATCAGGCTGATCCAGACAGAACCCGACAGGTTCAAACTGGAGGGACAGGACAAACTGCGCTTCAGCGCCGATTTTGACGATCCGGCTACCCGTGTCGACAAGCTGGAATCAATGCTGGTACGGCTGCAAAACAGGTAAAAAACATACCATTCGTATATGCCCCGTTCGGGGAAAAAATATATACTATGCAGTTAGATTCAAAGATAGGTTATTTCGTGAAAAATCTTAGTCCCCTACTACTCATTCTCGGCATTGCGCTGTCAGGCTGCAGTGATGATCCAGCCAATATTGAGGCGCCTTACGCGGGTGATATTCAGAATCCTTACACGGGCAAGGTTTCGGTTGCACTGACAAGCGGGCAATCATCCAGTGACCGCATCAAGCTGCGCAATATCTTCCCGAACAAGGAAACCAGGATCATTGCCATAGTACAGCTCGAAAATGCCACGCCAGGTATGAAGGTAACCGGCGAATGGGCACGACTTGGTACACTTCAGCCAAATGCACCTGGCCAGACACCCGAGGGCATTCTTATCGGGAAAGCGGACTTCACCCTGATGGAAGATTCGATCAATCCAGAGACATCTATCGGCTCCGGAAAACTTCAACTGACCTCCACCGATACACTGCCGCCAGACTCTTACCTGTTGCGGGTTTTTATCGACGGCACGTTGGTACGGACATCCGGATTTGTGCTTATTCCCCGGCCAAAACAGAAGGCCGTAAACACACCGCCTGCAGTCAATTACTGACAAGAGCCACTTCTGCCTGGACCAGGAATTTCCACTAAGAAATTCTTCCCGGTAACTCTATACACTACAGAGTTGCCTGCATATACTCGTGATGAATTCTATTAAAAGAGAGCCGTAATGCGTGACAAACTGCTATGGATACTTGCTGCAGCACTGACGCTGTTTATCGCTCTTCAGCTTGTCCATATTTATGAATACGATCTTCGTTACATCGCCTCTGATATCGACAAGGGTGTCCTGTGGCGACTTTTTTCAGGCCATTTCATCCACAGTAACTGGTGGCACCTGGCACTCAATGCAGCCGGACTTGTTGTCTGCCTGTCTATTTTCCGTGATTTGGAGAACCCGGCACTGTTACCGGTTCTTTCGCTGATACTCGCCTTTCTAATCAGCGCAGGGCTCTATTATTTTTATCCCTATATCACCTGGTATCTCGGATTCTCCGGGGTACTGCATGGCCTGTTCGTCATTGGTGCCATACTGGAACTTGGCCTGTTGGGCTGGGCGATACTGCTTATGATGACAGTCAAAGTCGGATGGGAGATAACTGTCGGTCCGATTCCCGGTACCGAGTCAATCACTGGTATACATACCATAGCTGAGGCACATCTGCTTGGAGCCGCATCGGGTCTTGTCGTTGGCTGGATCATCAGGGCCATCAAGAAGATTTGATATCAGCATATACTCCTAACCCATACTTCATTCTTATATAATGAAATAAGTGTATTTATCCGACATCGCTCAATATCAGGGCCATGCAAATAAAAAGGTGGATTCTCATGTTTAATACGCTATTCGGTGATATACGTAACGGGAGACTCAAGCGGCTTCCTTTCCTTCTTCATAGCATTCTCTTGTGGCTGTTAATGCTAGGTACTGTCCTTGCTATAGCTGTTGCTCTCGGTGCAGCAGAGCACATCATCGGCGGTGATCTTCAGCGAGCTCAGGAACAACTTATGAGCAGCTTCGGCGGGGTGGCAATACTGATATTCATCGTCCTTGTCCTGCTCTTCGTATTCGCAAGTGCCAATCTGCACGCCAAGCGTATTCGAGATATTGGTATACCCGGCTGGTGGGGTGTGTTGGCAATTTTCTTGTTCAGCACTGCCATATCCATCCTGTTATCACCTCAAATTGCGAATGGTTTAGGTACGCTTATATGGTTTGTGATTCTCCTGATCCCAAGCGATACAGTAGAAATAACAACCTAGTCAAAATTTGAAATTGACAGGAGAAGTGCCTGAATTGAACTTGACCTGGCAGCGCCGGCTTCAGATAAACCGCTGGCTGTCAGATCAAGCCGAAACTACTACAGGTTACTCGTTCGACTCTTCAAACTCGATGAGTGCAGCCTTTCTGGCCAGGCCAACAAGCTCTGAGCGATAACCATACGGATCTTCACCAAGGTTCTTTTTGGCCATGTCGATGACATCGTTATAATCCCAGTCGACATAACTTCTGCCTCTAAGTACCTGGGCAAACCCGGCCGCTACTGTCGCAAAATTGAACTCCTGTACAAGTGCACCACTCACCTTCTCTCCTGCCATCAATGGCTTGGAAATCAGCAATGATGTGTCACCGTCTGGCTGCTTGTAGCGAATCTTCAGCTGGCCATACTCATCCGACTGCTCTTGCGGTTTGTACTGGCGTCTATTTGCATCATAGTACGGAGTCTCAAGTAATCCGCTGTTCGAGCCTACTGGTGTGATTTCATAGATTGCTGTTACCGTATGACCTGAACCGACATCACCTGCATCGATCTTGTCGTTCTTGAAATCTCCCCTGTTAAGCGACCTCGTCTCGTAACCGATCAGACGATACTCGCTGACAGTTGCCGGGTTGAACTCAACCTGAATCTTGACATCCTTGGCGACTGTAAAGAGAGATGAAGAAGCCTCCTCAACCAGCACCTTGTATGCCTCGCTGAAGGTGTCGATATAGGCTGCGACTCCGTTACCGTTTTGCGCAAGTGACTGCATAATGTCATCACGATAATTACCGTCACCAAAACCGAGTACAGACAAGAACACACCACTCTCGCGCTTTTTCTCAACCAGCTCTTTGAGCTTTTCAGGGTCAGAGATACCCACGTTGAAATCGCCATCGGTCGCCAGAATAATGCGATTGACGGCATCTTTTTTGAACCCGGCTTCAGCAAGATTGTAAGCTAGCTGAATTGCGCTCTCACCTGCCGTCGAACCACCTGCCGACAGCGCCTCAAGTGCTGCCACGATCTTCTGTTTCTCAGCGACAGCTGTTGCCTCAAGGGCGACACCGGTTCCGCCTGCATAGGTCACAATCGAAACGGTATCAGTTGGCTTGAGTTGTCTGAGCAGCAGGCGCAGTGACTTCTTCACCAGCGGCAGTTTATCTTCAGCTGACATCGAGCCCGAAATATCTAGCAGGAAAACCAGGTTTGAATCTGGCTGCTGACCCGCAGGTGCTTCAAAAGCCTTGATACCAATATGCACCAGTTTGTTTCCCTTATTCCAAGGTGAGTCACTGACCCCGACAGATGCCAGGAAAGGCTCTTCGCGATTGTCTGGTACCGGGTACTTATAATCGAAATAGTTGATTATCTCCTCGGTTCTGATGGCATCGTTAACAGGTAAATTCCCACGGTTCAGCATTTTACGAACATAGCTGTAGGAACTGGTATCGACATCAATCGAAAAGGTGGAGAAAGGCTCTTCCGACACGGATTTCACCCGGTTTTCATCAAATTCCTGAAATCGGTCATCATACTCTATGACGTTGAATGTCTCATCCGCTATACCTGCTATTCGAGGTGCTGCCATCCGTTGTTTCTTCGATGCAATGGCAACGTCACGCCGTACCATGGCATCCGACTCGGCAAATGCCAGCTCTCTCTCCTTGCGAATACGTCCCGCTACCTTTGGTGCCATTGGCTTTGATAGCTCCTCGACCTGGGGAACGCCAGTAATCGCCTCCTGGTCAAAGCGTGAAGCGACCAGCGGCGCATCAACTTGTGTTTGCCTGGCTTGCCACGTTGTGACAAAAACCAGGCCAATCAGACCCGCAGTTGCGAATCCACCCATTAACCATCGATTACTTAAATGCATCATGATTCTTCCTATCAGGTTGTTGGTCTCAGCGATAGGACGATTGATCGATCTGTTTCCTTGGGCGTCTTCTGAATTTTTTTGCTCTTCCTGCGCATTTTCAAATGCCTGTATTGCTGCCTGTTTTGCACGCAATTTGGCAACCTCATCAGAAGACACTTTGTCAGTCTGTTCGAACAGTGCTTTCAAATCATGCTCTTTCATGAATTTTGCCCTCCCGATTCCAGAAGATGGAGCCGTTTTCTTACCTCATGAATGCGCCAGGAAACCGTCGATTCACTCACATCAAGTACCCTTGCTGCATCCTGATGGGTGAGCCCTTCACCAATGACCAGCACCACGGCATCGAGGTACCCCTTACCCCAGGTGCCGATCTGTTCCAATACCTGTTTCAGATAGAGTTGCTGCTCAGCAACATCAGAATTGTGACTGGCAGGATTCTGAGCCACATCATTGGTGGACTGGTGATGCCTGCTCTCCTTGCGATGCCAGTCATTGGCGCAATTGACAACAACACGGTAAAGCCAGGTCGAGAAACTTGAATCAAAACGATATTGGGTAATGCTGCGAGCCAACTTGATACAGACTTGCTGTGTGACATCCTCTGCATCCTGCCTGTTCATGACATATTTCATTGCCACGCTGAAAATCAACTCATAAGAAGAATCAAGCACGTCTGAAAATGCATTCGCATCCCCCTGCTGTGCTTTCCTGATTGTTTCTTCAGCGAGTTCCATTCATTTCAGGACGTAAATAGAGATTAGACGTTTGAGGCAACGCTTTCCTTGGAAGATGCTAACAGATATGAAATCTTCCTGACCAGCCTGACAGGTGATACAAGCAATATGTTTATTTCATCCAAAAAGAAACCGCGCAACTGCCTGTCAGGCAATGTTGCGCGGTACTGTATATATCGTAAAACTACTCTTTATAGAGACAGCTATGTTAGAAAATCCTAGATAGCCAGGTACTCGTGACGAAGTTCCTCGTTATCAAGCACTTCCTGTGCAGTACCATCGTAGACCAGCTTACCCATATTAAGGATCAGTGCGCGATCCGCAAGTTTCAACGCGGCAACTGCGTTCTGTTCAACAATGATAGTCGTAATACCCTGCTTCTTGATGCCTTCCACGATACTCGCTATTTCATGCACGATTACCGGTGCAAGACCTTCATAGGGTTCATCCAGTAATAACAAATTAATATCACGGGCAAGCGCACGGGCAA
>NZ_MPRK01000071.1 GCF_002021095.1 Solemya elarraichensis gill symbiont
CTGCATGATCTGTAGGCCTCGGCGACAGCACTGCGCGGATCCTTCTTGACCAGCTCTGCGGCATCCTTGACTCCCTCAATCTTCATGTCGACTTCGGGAATAATGCCGAGGATTGTCAGGCCCGTCAGCTTCTCCAGCTCCATCGGCGACTTGACTGTATCATCAAGATGTTCAAACAGGAATGCCATGCCAATACCGAGAACCAGGCCCGCAATCAGTGCAAGCAGCAGGTTCTTCTGCATATTTGGCTTGTAAGGCGTCATCGCAACAAGGCCGCGATCGATCACCGAGATGTTGTTGGTGGTGAGACCAGCCGCAACACCAACCTCTTTCATACGCTGCAGGAGACCGTCATAGAGATTGCGATTGGTCTCGACATCGCGCTTGAGCGCCATGTAGCTGGTGCTGTTGTTTCGCAGGGCCAAAATCTCTGCCTGCTGCTCTTCCAGCTGCTTTTTGAGTATCGACTCTTCGCGCAAAGCAGTATTGTACTCTGTGCGGATCGATGACTTGATGAAGTCGATCTCCTTGGCCATTTTTGACTTGATCTCGTCGATCTCCTTGCGCAACTGAACCATTTTAGGATAAGCCGGCTTGTAGATCTTCAGGCTGGTCTGGTATTCGGTTTCAAGGTCGCCAAGGCGTTGTTTATAGCCCTGGATAATCGAATTATCCTGGAATCGGGAAAAGCCGGTATCGCCACTCGCCTGCATTTCACGGTACTGTGACTCGGAAGTGATCCGGCGCGCCTCTATCTCACCAATCGTGCTGTTGAGATCTCCTATCTTCTTCAGCAACTCATCCTGCTTGTGCTCAAAGTCGACCACTTCCATCTCTTTAGCATGGTCGACCAACTTGTTTTCCGAGTCCTCGAGATTGATACGCACCTGCTTGAGACGCTCGGTCAGAAACTCTTTTGCGTAAGCGGTGGCATCGAAACGGCGTTCAAGGTTGATATTAACGAAGACATCAGCCCAGGCGTTGACAATCTTTGCCGCCAGCTGAGGGTCCGGGCTATCGTAGCTAATGCTAATGACGCGAGACTGCCTGATGGTCTTAAGCGTCAGGTTACTCAGCAGGTGATTCTGAATGGATGATGCTGGGGATGGAACTACGGGGACAATACCAGCCTCTACAGTTGACTCACCAACGAAGAACTCCTTGGTTACTGCTGCCAGGCTCTTCATCCATGAGCCGAACTGACCAAATAGTGACTGATTTTGTTCACCCGACACCTGGCTAACGGAAATCAGCCCGAGATCAGAAGCCACCCTGCCTGCAACGGTACGGCTTTTCAGCAGTTCGTACTGGGTCCAGAAGTAGTCACTTCCGCCGGTGGTGCGAGTACCGATATTGTCGTACTCGGTGATATTGCCAGACTCGATGCCAATCTCAACCGTGGTAGAGCTACGATAGATAGGTGTTTCCAGCGACGTCATAATGAAAGTGCCGAACAGCACCAACAGCGCAACAATCGCAATCAGCCACTTGCGGCGGACGATAACAGACCAGTAGGCACGTAGGTCGAGCGGCTTCTCTTCAGCCTGCGCAATACCCTGATAACCGGCATAGGTCATCATCTGCTGATGCTGTTCTTCCCTGACGATAATGCCCTTATGGTCAGGTCCGTTATTATTGTTGTCGTCTCTGTTTCGTCGATACATCTAGATTTTACTCGAATCCGTTTTATTCACTGTAGATACTAGCTTAGTCAATGGAAGCTCAGCCTGCTTATAAGGGAAAAGCCAAAATACCCAGAAAGCTGCGAAGCGTACCGGTAACACCCTCGAAGGCGGCCTTGCTGCCGTGTTCCGGCACCACGATGATGTCGTTATTCAACACCAGCGGATTTGGCAGTTTGCCCGACCTGACTTCTGTCACGTCAATTTTGTAGCCGACTGTATTGCCTCCCCCTATCTCACGAAAGACAACCACCTCTGTAGCGTCACCAAGACGCTGTACTCCGCCACCCATCGCCATCGTCTGTAACAGGGTTGTTTTACCCTTGAGCGGGTAGATGCCGGGCTTCTCGATCCATCCCTCGAGGGTGATGCGCTGGCTGGCGAACTCGGAGAGGCTCAGGGTGACGTGCGGATCCTGCAGGTACTTTTCCCCCAGTACTTTCTCAATATGGCGCTCAGCCTCTTCTACCGTCAGGCCGCCTACCTCGATAGCGCCGATCAGCGGCATGGTGATGAACCCCTGCGTATTAACACGCGCAGTGTGATTCAACTCCTCAACCTGGAATACCTCTATGGTGATTTTGTCCTGCGGACCGATACGATAGGCAAAATCGTTTGCTGTCCGTGCAGTTGGCACGCTGATGCCCGGTGCAGTTGCCTGGGCAACAGGTGGTGCGGGAACCTGGATACTTTCACCACCTTGAATCAGTCCTTTACCTGTTGTGTTCGTTGTTGCCCGGTTCTGATTCGACTGCTGTTTTTTAATTGAATCGTACTGCAGGTCATCAAGGATAGAGTCAGCATTTACACTCAAAGGCAATAGAATGGCACTCATTAAAAGCAGAATGGTCCACACAAGAGAAAAAGAAATACGCCCTGAAGCACGCTTGAGGAACTGGTGATGAAATGAAAAATGACGGTAATACAGCATAAGAACCATTAGTTTAGGAGATCCATATAGATCAATGATTTATCATAGCAAAGTCGCACCCTTTTGCGTACTCAAAGCTTAGATGAATTTTTTGTTACCTCAGGATATTAATCGCACCCCCCTGGAAGACTACGGCAACAACAGGCTCCTGTACGGCAGCCAGTACGTGGCATGGGTGGCATAATTGAGCCACACGAACAGCACTGCTGCATAACCAAGCACGATAATGATTGTTGTCACCAGGGGTGAGATCTTGTTGCAAAACAGGTACGGCATGCGTGACAAAACCACCACCTGCAGCGGTGTCAGGTAGAGAGAGATGCGATCCACCGCGGTCGAGGCGAAACCAACCAGGAATACTGCCGCAACAGCACCAAACGCCATCCATATCCAGAATCTGCCATCAGGAAAAACTCGCAACCACTGCCTGCGAAACAGCAACAGAACCAGTGCAGGTGCCAGGTTCATTGCAGTGCGAATCAGCGCTCCCTGAGACTCCATCTCGGCATCGACATAGCTCGCCCATAACGCTTCGTAGGAGTCCGCCACTGTCAGGCCCCACAAACCATAGGCGATCGACATCACCACGAACCCACGAAAAAGCCAGTTTCCCGTTGTGATGAATAATCCGAGCCCGACCAGTAGCATGGCAGATTTATGAAAGAGTGCAGCCAGCACGATATAGAACAGAAACCAGAACAGATTACGCTTCTCGAGCCAGTTCAGGGCAAGGAATATCAGGCCCAATGCCACACCCTGCCGCGTATAGCCCATGGCAACCACAAAAACCAGGTAGGGGACGGCAATTGTCAATGCAAGCCATGGTGCAGGCTGTTTCGAACTGAAACTGATCAATCCGGTCATAAAAATGGCCGCGCAGACGAGATTAACGAAACCTATGCCCCAGTCGTTATTTGACGCAATCCAGTTGAGCAAGACATAACCGGGATCACCGGCGCCCGACAACAGGGACATCAGAGGCTCAGCATAGGCCATCTCGTAATGCTGCAGGTAGCTGCCCCAGTCTCCACCGACCTCGTAGCGCAGGCCGATAAACAAGACGAAAATCAGCCAGAACCAGCCCATCGAACGAAAAGTCTGAAGCTTGTGCCGGTGTGACAGCGCGATTGCCATAAATCCAGGCAACAGGTAGATGAACCAGTATGCCAGCACGCTACTCCTCCACGACCGAACCGAGGCTTGTGCGCTCTATGGTGATTTCACTCTGCCGCCCAAGGAGGTCAAGTAAAAGAATGATGCGTTCATCATCTTTCTCGACCTGGTAGATTCCGCTGAGACCGGCAAACGGACCCTCGGTGATCTCTACCCTGTCGCCTGGTTTGTGCGGCCACTCATTATCGACGCGGCTTTGTAGTTGCGCATCTTCATGCTGCTGCAGAAAGCCGATCACCTCTTCAGGTACTGGCACCAGGTGGGTGCCGAAGCGAACAAGCTTTGTAACACCGATTGTCGAACGAACAACTGAAACATCCTGTTGTTGTAGGTCGGCCTTCAAGAAGAGATAACCTGGGAAAAGTGCACTGGTTACCATCTTCCAACTGCCGCGTACACGCTTGCGTTTACTGATACGCGGGTAGTAGACAACAAAGCCCTGACGTTCGAGGTTGTCGACAGCAATCTGCTCTTGGCGGGATTTGGTTTGTACGGCTAGCCAGGTCATGCGGGGATTGTAGCAAGTTATAAGATGCAAGTTAGACGATACTTGTGAACCTGAATGACGATAAGGTGTAACACAAACACGAACAGTTAGTTTAAACTTGGCACCATAATAATTTTAAACAAACCACCAATGGCCAAAACCCGTAAGAAAAAAACACTCGCCGAGCAGGCTGACCGTCATCGCCTGTACCAGCTGTCAGTACAGTGTGCAGAAGCCGAGATCGATTTTGTTGAAAAGCGTTTTCGTGAACTCAAAGGCCGCCCTGCCCGCCTGTTGCGTGAAGACTTCTGCGGACCTGCCGAGGTCTGTTGTGAGTGGGTCAGGCGCAACAAGAACAATCATGCCATTGGTGTCGACCTCGATGAGGAAGTGCTGCAGTGGAGTAGAGATAACAACATTGCCCAACTCAAACCGGCACAGCGCAAACGCATTGAACTGATCGAAGAGAATGTGCTTGAGGTTGAGACAGAAACTGTCGACGTGGTTTCTGCAATGAACTTCAGCTACTGGCTGTTAATGGATCGAGACACACTGAAGCGCTATTTCAAACGCGTACACAAAGCACTTGCCGATGATGGCATCCTCTTCCTTGACTCCTATGGCGGTTATGAATCCCACCAGGAAATAATCGAGGAACGCGAGATCGAGGATGGTGATCTCAGTTTCACTTACACATGGGAACAGGAACGTTTCAACCCGGTGACCCATGAACTCGAATGCAGTATTCACTTCGGTTTTCCCGACGGCAGTTCGATAGAGAGTGCATTTCACTACGTGTGGCGCCTGTGGAGTCTACCGGAGATTAAAGACCTGCTCACCGAATGCGGCTTTGATGTCACCTTCTACTGGCAAGGGTTTGATGAAGATGGTGAAGGGGATGGTGAGTTCGAGCCTGTCACCAGTGCTGATGCCGATGCCGGGTGGATTTGTTATATCACTGCGGAGAAGTGCTGATTATTTTGTCATACCGGCTTTGAGCTGGTATCCAGGAGTGCGTGCACTGTTACGGATGAACCCCGGGTCAAGCCCGGGGTGACGAAAAAATGGTTGTCATACCGGCCTTGAGCCGGTATCCACTCAGAACTTAAGCCCTTTAAACAACTCATCCTTCAGTTGGTCCTCAAGGCTCTTTTTCTTTTTCGGCTTTTCCGCAGCCGGTGCTGCCTGGTCTGTTGCCGCTGCATCAGCCGGTGCCTCTTCTGCACCTGGTAAACCCAGCTTCTCAAGCAGCTTGCCCTTGAGCTTATCCTTCTCTTTTTCAAGCTCCTGCTTGGCACGCTCTTTGAGCAACTCCTCGAGATCAATCGAATAGCTCAGGTTGTCAAAAGGTCCTTTGACACGAATCGGAATTGTGAGTCCTTCAAGATCGCTGAACTCTGCGCCGCCCTGCCCCTTAACTGTGCTGGCGACCTTGGTTGTCAGCAGGTAGTTGACCGAGCTGGATGGCAGGTTGATCTTGCCCTTTCCAGTGACTCGCAGAAAAGGTGATTTCAGAACCAGGTCGTTGTTGGTCACAATGCCAGACTTGATGGTCGCAGTACCAGTTAACTCGGCAAAGTCTGTCTGACGCTGCTCTTTGGCTTTTGCAACCGGCTTGTTGTTCAGCTTGGCCTTGGCCTCGCGCAGTGCGGCTGCCAGGTTAACACCCTTGACGCTACCGTTCCTGACGACGGAAGTTGTGTTACCGCCAAGTGAAGACATCATCTGCTGTTTTCCGACACCTGAACCATTCAGTTTCAGTGTGATGTCGGCCTTGCCGTCGATACGCTCCTGGCCAACCAGGTCCTTGAGAAGCGGGCCAAGGTTAACGCCTTTAAGACGCTCGTTTGCAGACCAGGTAAGGCGCTTGCCTTTACCCCTGAGGACAATATTACCGTTGTAGCTGCCACCGTAGAGGCCGGCAGAGAGTGGTGACAGGCGTGTCTCTCCTCCTGCGGAGAGGATGTTCGCCTTGAAGTTACTCATGTTCAGTCCGGATGCATGCAGTGAATTGATCTTTACAGAACCATCCAGTCGCAGGCCGCTGACGGTTTTTGCTGCCTTGGCTTCTTTGACTGCAGCTGACTCTTTCTTGTCATCTGCACCGGTCGGTGGAAGATAATGATCGAGATTGATCTTGTCGACCGCAAGGTTGAATGCAAAGTGCGGATTGCTGAAGCGGGTGATTCTGACATCACCATTAATAGTGGAGCTGTCCAGCTTGATGTTTAACGGTTTCAGCTGCACATGATCCATGTCACCGCTAAATGAGAAACTACCGGCCAGGTTGCTCAGCGCCTTGTCTGATGAAACCTGTGGTGCTTCCATACCAAGCTCGCGCATCAGTTTGCCCGGGTTCAGTGGTGCAATCTTGAAACTGCCACTGTAGGTTGCTTTATCAATGGGTGTCTTGAGCGCAAGGTTACCGTCGATGCTGCCGCCAGCTGCCTTGATACTCAATGGGTTGATATTAACGGTGTCACCGGCAGTCTTGATCACCATGTTGCCGGAAACTTTCTCAGGCAGGCCGGATGCATCTGCTCCGAACGCTTTTGCGAGTGACGCGATCGACAGCGAATCGATATCCAGCTGGCCCTCAACCTGTGGCTTGCTGCTGTAGTCAGCTGCCTGCAGTTCGCCCTTGACGCTGGCGCCATCGGGAGATGTGATCTCAAAATCACGCATGACAAACTGCTTGCGCTCCTGGTCAAGACCGATGTTGCCGCTAATGCTGACCTGCTGCTCAGGATGCTGCATTGGTGTCAGTGTCAACTGTAAGTCAGGTGCATTAATGTATGAAAACTTCTCGTCGACAGTCAGGGTGCTTTTGCCCTTCAGTTCATACTGACCAACGCGGCTCGAATCCATCACAAGATCAAGCTCAACAGGCACCGGACGCCTGGCACCGAGCATACCGGTAGTCACCTTGTTGATCTGCAGCGAGAGCTTCTCTTTTGCCTGTGCATCGTTGAATGAAAAAGAGGAGTCGCTGATCTCGATTCGCTTGACCATGATATCTGCGTCGCCACGGTCTCCGTCACCTTCATGGCGTTCATCGTCTCCTCCTTTCTGCAGGTCGCTCCAGTTGTCCTTACCGTTGGCAAGACGCTCAAGTGCGATTGTTGCGCCATCTAGAGAAACGCTTTCAACGATAATCTCCTGACGCAGAAGAGGCACAAGCGCAGCGCTGAATGAGGCGTGTTTGACCTGCAGCATGTTGGGTGCGCTGAAGCCCTCCGGATTACCCAGGGTAACCCCCTCGGCACTGATGGCGATACGCGGATAGAGCTCCCAGCCCAGTTTGCCGTCAATGGTGACGCTCCGGCCTGTCTCTTCCTGCACCTGCTCAACAATCTGCTGCTTGTAATCGTTGGGATCAAAGAAGGTGATAAAGGCACCAACCGCAATCACTGCGATGATAACCAGGCCGATGACCAGCTTGAAAAGAGTCTTGATTCTCATATGCGTCTATCCGGTTCTTCTGAATGATCTTTATATAATAGCAAAAGAGGATGACGGTTTGCTTGAAATGGGGTGGGAATTTATATGGTTGATTGGATCGTGGGTTAGGGGTTTATAGCGGGCCCGAGTTTGATCGCGGGGCGATTAGTCCGGAAAAACAATCACCTCACCAATATG
>NZ_MPRK01000072.1 GCF_002021095.1 Solemya elarraichensis gill symbiont
TCAATGCGGCCTGTTACAACTCTGCATTAAACGAGAGTGACGCAAGGCAGACCCTGGCACGCTTTCACGCAGGCGAGCTTGACCTGCTCTACGTCGCGCCTGAACGCCTGATGTCGCAAGCCTTTCAGGATCGATTGCAGGAGATTGATATCGCCCTGTTTGCCGTCGACGAGGCGCACTGCGTCTCCCAGTGGGGGCATGATTTTCGTCCTGAGTATGTGCAGTTGGGCGAGTTGCGAGACCGGTTTCCGGATATTCCGATGATCGCACTGACCGCGACTGCCGATCCGCAGACGCGCAAGGACATTGTTCAGCGCCTGCGCCTGCGCCAGCCAACAATTCATGTGACTGGTTTTGATCGTCCCAATATTCGTTACAGTGCGCTCGAGAAGCGTAAACCATTCGATCAGCTCAAGGCGTTTGTCGATCGCTTCAGCAGCGAGCGCGGCATTGTCTACGCACTCAGCCGCAAGCGTGTCGAGGAGCTGGCATTCAAGCTGCAGCAAGCCGGTTACAAGGCAGACGCCTACCATGCAGGCTTGCCCGCATCGACACGTGAGAAGGTGCATGAGCAGTTCATGCGAGATGAGATTGACGTGGTTGTGGCGACCGTTGCCTTCGGCATGGGCATCGACAAACCCAATGTGCGCTACGTGGTGCACTATGACCTGCCGAAGAATATCGAGGGCTACTACCAGGAGACGGGCCGTGCCGGCCGTGATGGCCTGCCTTCTGAAGCGCTTTTGTTGTTTGGTGCACAGGATATGGTGATGGCGCGCCGCCTGGTAGAGAACAGCGACAACGAAGAGCAGAAGCGCATCGAGAACCACAAGCTCAACAGCATGATCGCCTTTGCCGAGGCACTCACCTGCCGTCGCCGTGTACTGCTGCACTACTTCGGTGAGGAGTTGAAGGAGGATTGCGGTCACTGTGATACCTGCAATGATCCGCCCGAGTGTTATGACGCGACAGAAGACGCGCGCAAGGCACTCTCGTGCGTTTATCGCGTCGGACAGCGTTTTGGTATGCGTCACGTCATAGATGTGCTGCGTGGTGGCGACAATGAGCGCATTCGCAACCTCGGGCATAATCAGCTAAGTACCTGGGGCATTGGTCGGGAACAGGGTGATGCAGAGTGGTCGAGCCTGCTGCGCCAGCTGATCCATCGCGGTTATCTTGAACAGGATATAGCCAACTACTCGGTGCTAAAGCTGACAGACGAAGCCCGCCCGCTATTACGCGGTGAGATTGCATTGCAGCTTGCAAAGCCGAGACTCAAAGAGTCCGCAGGCAAGCGTAAAAAGCGCGTAACCGCAGATGTTGAAGGGCGTGATGAGTTGTTGTTCGAGGCACTGCGCGGGTTGCGTCGCGAGCTGGCAGATAGCGAAGGTGTCGCCCCTTACATGGTGTTTGGAGATGCCACGCTTACCCAGATGGCGATTCATCTGCCGCAGAACCGCTCCGAGTTTCTCGAGATTAATGGTGTTGGCGAGAAAAAGCTCGAGAAGTACGCGGAAGCCTTTCTGCAGGAGATCAGCGATTACCTCTCAGCGAGGGGCAACAACCAGGCTTCTACACTCTGAAACCTCTCTACCCCTGCATCATCTCTATCAGTATCTCGTGCGCGTTGCGCGGCTTGGCGCGTTTCGATGGCTTGAGGCGCTTGTATGTTCCGTTCGGTTTCAGCACCCATGACTGGCAGTTGTCGCGCAGGTGGGTGGTGAAGGTCTCCTTGATGATGCGGCGCTTGAGCGCATACTGCTCAACCGGAAAGCAGCTTTCGATGCGCTTGAAAAAGTTGCGCCCCATCCAGTCGGCGCTGGCGCAATAGAGATTCTCTTCGCCGTCGTTGTAGAAATAGAAGACGCGTGTATGCTCGAGGAAGCGTCCCATGATCGAGCGCACATGGATATTTTCAGAGACGCCCTTGACGCCGGGACGGATACCGCAGACACCCCTGATGATGAGTTCGATTTTAACACCCGCTTGTGACGCCTTGTAGAGCTCCTCGATAATCTTCGGTTCGATCAGGGAGTTCATCTTGGCCCGGATCAGGGCTTTTTTGCCGGCCTTTGCATGCTCTGCCTCGCGCTTGATGAATTTCACCATGCTGGTGTGCAGGGTAAATGGCGCGGAGAGCATCTTTTTCAGGTTGAGGCTCTTGCCCAGACCCGTCAGCTGCAGGAACAGGCGGTGTACATCACTGCCGAGTGCGCTGTCATCCGAGAGCATGCCGTAATCCGTATAGGCTTTTGCTGTGCCTGCATGGTAGTTACCCGTGCCGAGGTGGACGAAGCGTTTGAGGCGGCGTCCCTGGCGTCTGACAATCAGTGTCATCTTGGCATGCGTCTTGTGACCGACGACACCGTAGGCTACATAGGCACCGGCATCCTGCAGGCGTGCGGCAAGAGCGATGTTTGCCTCTTCGTCAAAACGCGCGCGCAGTTCAATAACGGCGGTGACCTCTTTACCGGCTCTTGCCGCGGCAACTAGTGCATCGGCAATTGCTGAGTTAGATCCGGTGCGGTAGAGCGTCATTTTGATCGCAACAACTTTATTGTCGAGCGCGGCTTGCTGTACCAGGTTGATGACCGGATCAAACGACTGGTAGGGGTGATGCATCAGGACATTACGTTTATCGCTGATGTAGTCAAAAATATCCTGATCCTTGTTGAAACCCTCCGGGTAGCCGGGGCGTATCGATGGGAACTTGAGGTCGGGCCTGTCGACGATATCAACAACGGCAGCCAGGCGAGAGAGATTGACCGGCCCGTTGACCGGGTAGACGTCCTGCTCTTTCAGGTGGCATTTCTCGACTAGAAACGCCTTGAGTTTTGGCTGGATATCGTCGGCAACCTCAAGGCGGACTTCATCGCCATAATTTCTCGACAGCAGCTCGCCCTTCAGTGCGGCCAGCAGGTCATCGGCCTCCTCGCTGACGAAAAGATCCGAGTTGCGCGTGACACGAAACTGGTAAGAGCCAAGCGATGTCATGCCGGGGAAAAGGTCATCAACATGTGCATGGATGATTGACGACAGGAAAACGAAGGTGTTCGGGCTTCCACCGATCTCTTCCGGCAGGCGAATGATTCTTGGTAAAGCGCGCGGTGCCTGCACGATCGCCATGCCGCTGTCGCGCCCGAAGGCATCCTTGCCTTCGAGTTGTACGATGAAGTTCAAACTTTTGTTCAAAATACGCGGGAATGGATGCGCATTGTCGAGACCCAATGGTGACAGCAGGGGTGCCAGTTCACGCTTGAAGTGGTTATTCAGCCAGTTGGCTTGTTGCTCGGTCCATGCAGAACGGCGCAGGAATCGAATCTCTTCGGCCTTAAGAGCAGGGATGAGCTGCTGGTTGAAAACAATGTACTGTTCCTTGACCAGGCTGTGTGCCTCACTGGAAATTGCTTCCAGTTGTTGTGTTGCCGACATGCCTGCAGGATCCTGCGGATCGATGTTGTGCATCTGCTGCTGTTGCAGGCGCGCGGCACGCACCTCGAAAAACTCATCCAGGTTACTGCACGAAATACACAGAAAGCGCAGGCGCTCAAGCAGCGGCACGGTCTCATCCTGTGCAAGTTCGAGAACACGGCGATTGAATTGCAGGTTGCTGAGTTCCCGGTTGATGAAGAGGTCGGGCGTAAATTCACTGCTCATAGATTGAATGTCCTGGAAAATCATCTAAATAAACATCAATTGATAATTATACTCCTTGGCGAAGGGATAATGTTGATGCTTCCGTGATGTATCCTCGTGGAAGATTGCTTTTCCGGTATTGCTGAGTGGGTTGAGAGTCGTTACCCTGTATCTTTACGAATAACAATATGAGAGCTATGAAAGGCACAGTCGCAAAATTTAATGCAAAAAGAGGATTCGGATTCATTCGTTCGGATCAGCTCGATGATGAGATCTTTGTTCACATCACCAAGGTAGACGGCAGGCGCGCACTGCGTCCCGGACAGGATGTCACTTTCGATGCTGAAGAGACGGAAAAGGGCCTCGCGGCTGTCAACGTGGTCGTAGAAGGTGCGGAGTCGTCCGGTCGCTGCAAGCCAGTGACGATTGCTCTTGACGAGCAGAAAGATAAGACAAAGTACCTGGTGATTGGTGCTGTCATCCTGATTATCGTGGTGGTAGCTATTCTGTTGTTTTAACCGGATAACGAGGTGAGGGGGGTGAATATCAACCAAAGCAAATATTTTCAAACGAGTTGTTCCCGTCTCCTGTGTCTCCTGCTGTTGCTGTGGACGTCTCTGTCCAGCGCTGAAACGATAGAGAGCGGACTTCGCCATGTCGCTAATCCGGAGTGGTTCCACCATGGGCTGATCGATCTGGAGGCTGAGCTTGAAGCTGCGCGGGAATCCGGCAAGCAGGGCGTCATGGTGTTATACACCACCCAGGGCTGTACATATTGCACGGCTTTCATCAAGAAGAGTCTCGGCGATGAGCGTATCGCCAATCGGTTAAAGCAGCAGTTCATCTCTATTGGTCTGGAGATTTTCGACGATACTGAAATGACAGATCATCTCGGTAATGACATGTCGATCAAGGCGTTTGCAGAGTCGCAAAAGGCCGGCATGGCACCGACACTGCTGTTTTATGCACTCAACGGTAAGGATGAGGGGGAACTGATTTATCGCGCCATAGGCTACCAGTCACCAGAGCGATTTACCAAAATGCTCAATTACCTGGTTGAGGGGCATAGCAAGAGAACCTCGTTTCGTGATTACCTCGCAGCACTGCCTCCTTCAGATGCTCCTGAATCAGCAAGCCCTCACAAGCTGATTGATGATCCGCTATTCACCTCACCGCCACATGCGCTTGATCGCAGTCGTTTCGCCTCGGACAGGCCGTTGTTTGTACTTCTTGAAGCGGATGGGTGCGAGGCCTGCACCAATTACCATGAACTGGTGCTTGCAGATGAGAAAATACGTGCAACCTTGGGCCGATTTGAAGTCGTGCGTCTTGATGCCTCGGATAACAAGAGTCATATTGTTACGCCGGGTGGGCAGCGCATAACGGCAGCCCAGTGGTATCAGCAAGAGGATTTCAGCCGTCTTCCTGCACTGATGTTTTTCGATGAAAAGGGCATGCAAGTGCTGAAAACAGATGCCCTGGTAGAGCTCAGTCGAATGACGAACTCGATGGGGCTGGTTCTTGATCGTGCATATGAGCAAGGCTGGAGTTACCAGCGTTACGCGCGTACCAAGTCAATAGAAGCCAGCAACAAAAAGGCTGCAGAGGCTGCACAATAAGTACCTTTGTGAGGCTGATTAATTTGGGGTTATGAGATGAATAGTCCGTCGGTGCTCTATCCTTTCCTTTGGCTTGCTGTTTTTCTCGGTGTTCTTGCATGGTCAGGCATTGCCCCTGCCGACACCTACACATGGGTGCTGGAGGTCTCGCCGGCTGTTATCGGTCTGGCGGTAATGGCAGCGACATACAGGCGTTTCCCCCTTACCCCCCTCGTCTATCTGTTGATCCTGATCCATAGCATTATTTTGATGGTCGGCGGCCACTACACTTACGCGGAAAATCCGTTGTTTGAATGGTTGCAGGGGCCAATGGGTTGGGAACGTAATAATTACGACAAGCTGGGCCATATTGCGCAGGGTTTAATCCCGGCGATGATCGCACGCGAACTGCTGTTGCGTCTGCAGGTTGTTCACGGCCGTGGTTGGCTTGTGTTTGTCGTGATCTGTTTCTGTCTCGCGTTGAGCGCCTTCTACGAGTTGATCGAGTGGTGGGTTGCTCTGCGCAGTGAAGAGGCCGCAGAGGCTTTTCTTGGTACCCAGGGCTATGTTTGGGATACCCAGTCAGACATGGCTTGGGCGCTGTGGGGTGCGATTGCTGCACTGCTACTACTCAGCCGCCTGCATGACAGGCAGCTGGAGCAGTTGGCAGGGCGTCAGGTCAATTAGAGCTGGGCGTTAACGAAATCCCAGTTAACCAGGGTCCACCAGGACTCAACATAGGCAGGACGCGCATTGCGCTTGTCGACATAGTAGGCGTGTTCCCATACGTCGATGGTCAGTAGCGGGGTCAGCCCCTCAGTCAGCGGGCAGCCGGCATTGCTGGTGTTGAAGATCTCGACGCCACCTTCGGCATTCTTCACCAGCCAGGTCCAGCCTGAGCCGAAATTGGTGACAGCAGATGTGGAGAAGGCTGATTTGAAATCCTCGAATGAACCGAATGCTGCATCGATAGCAGCAGCGATCTCACCAGTTGGTGCGCCGCCTGCGCCAGGCGCCATGCAGTTGAAATAGAAGGTGTGGTTCCAAACCTGCGCTGCATTGTTGAAAATGCCGCCGGCAGGCGCACTGGTGACGATCTCTTCAAGAGACTTGTCTGCAAACTCGGTGCCATTAATCAGGTTGTTGAGATTAGTGACATAGGTTGCATGGTGCTTGTCGTGGTGGAATTCGAGCGTCTCGGCAGAGATGTGCGGTTCAAGAGCACTCTTTTCATAGGGAAGTTCGGGTAACTGGTGTTGCATGATGGATTCCATTGATTGTTTGGTTGATTACAGGCTGTTTTGTGGGCAGAAGATGCCCCGTAAGTGAATAATTAATCGTCCTTGTTGTCACTCTTCATGAAATTGGACATTGTGCGTTGAAACGCTTCCATGGATGAGAAGGATCCCTGCATATAGTTCTCGACAAGCTTTGCCGGATCCATGTTTTCAGAGAGCTGCTCTTTCATACGCTCGATCATCTCGTCATGCAGGGGGGTCAGGTCTGGCAGGCCAAACAGGCGGCGCATCTCTTCAGGTGTTACATCCATATCGACATTGATTTTCATTTTCTCGGCTCCTCAGGGCGATGACGTCAAGCATACCGCAGTGCAGCATAATATTGAAACCCTGCAGTAAAGATGTTTTTCGTGATTAAGTGACTATTGCGATTTTGGGCGCAAACTGACGCTGGGGGTGTAGTTGACCAGGCCACCGTTCAAGTGAGTGGCGAGTTGTTGTGAAATCTCTTCTGCAGCCTCTTCCGTCCAGCTGGTTTTTTGTTCTTCCCCCCAAACCGGCCCGGGCCAGCAGAAGTCGTTGCTGTTGCGCCCGATGACATGGATATGGAGCTGCGGCACCAGGTTGCCGAGCGCACCAAGGTTGATTTTCTCGACATCTGCTCTCGCCATCAAAAATCCTGACAGCGCATTGATCTCCTGCTGTACAAGGTACTGCTGCTCGGCATCCAGTTCGAACACTTCCCTTTTGTCGGTGTCGGGTACAAGAATGAACCAGGGCACGAGGGCATTGTCCATCAGCAGCAGTTGGCTGATCTCCATGCGGCCAAGCGGGTGGCAGTCTGCGGCCAGTTGGGGGTGAAGTTCATAATTAGACATCTGCATCTCCTGTTGGTGTGACCTGCCTGATTGTGTCGAGACGGATGAAGTTTTCATCATCGCTGGTACCAGACAGAATCAGGAACTCTGCATTATCCATTATCCTGATATCCCTGATAATACCCTCGAGTGGTGCAGTATTCCCGCGCAGTTGAATTGTGATCGGCGTTTTGTGCATCGCGTAGAGTTCGTATTGCGAGTGTAGATCACAACTCACAGGCTTATAGTTACTCATATGTTCGACGCTGTCATTCCGACTTGTCGTGCCAGCTGCAGCATTAATTCACCGGCCTTATCGAGAGTTTCACCCCAACAGACGATACCGTCCTCGTGGCCCCCCATTGATATGACATTGGATGTAAGGCGGCCGCAACGGATCATGTGTGCAAATTCATCCGCCATCTCTGTCGTACCATATGCTACGGCCGGATTCGTTACTGCCAGGCCAAGCGATTCAGCCTGCAGCCAGATTTCAGGGCTGTGTACATGTATG
>NZ_MPRK01000073.1 GCF_002021095.1 Solemya elarraichensis gill symbiont
TGTTGGCAAGTGCTCGGATTTCTTTTTCGTTCATCGTGCTTATCTCCCGTAGGGGTTAATGATAAGCAGATACACAAACTAATTTACAGTCTCGTCCATTCCGATAAGCAAATCTCCCTCCCAATGTACAGGAATCGCGCGATACTCTACGGATGGAGTTAGCCAACCCGATACTTGCTCAAGTGAACGTTTCCGTGCTGGAGGCCTAATAGCGCCCCAATTCTCGTCATCCCGCCCCACCATTCGTCATCCCGGGCTTGACCTGGGATCCGAACATGACACAAACCATGTAGGAGCGGCGCCCTCGCCGCGATCAACCAACCAAAACCCCAGCCAAACCCTCCAACTCAACACCCCTCTCCCGAATCAACCCGGAAGCCAACGCCTTCAAACCCAACAAATTCTCCTCACTGGTATCATCCATATCATCACTAGCCCCATGCAAACTCACCTGAAAACGGTGATAACGCTCACCAAGCAAATGCTGCATCTGGTGATCAACAGCATCTGCCAGACCATCAAACATACTGTCAATCAAAGGCCTGAGCCAACCTGCCCTGCCCCAGTCACGCGCATCATCAAAAGGAATCCTGCGCGTACACTGACCCGTACCCAACGACACAACGCGCAACTCCTCTCCCGGAAACAACTGCACCGCTTCAGCATAAGCCGACACCGCAGGTGAATTGATAAAAATACCACCATCAATAAAGGCACTCATCTCACCATCAAGCTCAAACTGCGAAGGTTCAAAATAACTAGGCGCTGCAGTTGTCGCACGACAAACATCACGCGCAAGTAGTGATTCAAAACGCGGATGCCAACTCTTGAAGAACCGCGTCTCACGCTGTTCAATATCATAGGCAGTAACAGTCACAGGCGTCAGTGCATCACCAAGACGCATATCACCCAAATAATCCAGTAACACCGAATCAATCCCTTCAGAAGAGTAGATCTCGTCACTCAAACCACCAAGGGAAGAAACACGCTTGAAGAAAGAACGCTCAAACACACGCGAGCCGTTCTCCAGGTAAAGGTCAGCAAGATCGGAAGCTGAATACATGACACCGGAACCATCAGAATCGGGACGCGCAAGCGCAGACACCAGCAGACCGCCGGTAGAAGTGCCAACCATCAGGTCGAACAGTTGATGAGAAGGACGCCCCGTAAGGGACTCAAGATGCGCCAGTATCAGCGCGGGAATGAGACCGCGGATGCCACCGCCGTCGATGCTGAGGATTGTCTTCATGACACTATGTGGGCTACTGCCCTACACCTCCATGTGTTTTGTACTAAAACAGAGTATAGCTGAACTTAAAACACCATACTATCCATAGAGTAATGCTTTGTAAGTATCAGCAAGTTGACCTGCTAATTTATCAAAACTGAAATCACGAATTCTCTCGTTTCCATATTCGATCATTTTTGTACGCTGAAGCGTATCTGTTAATGCAACTTCAATAGCATTTGCCATGGCCTCAACATTATTCGCATCGAAATAGACCGACTGATCTTCTGTAATTTCACGAAACACAGGCAAATCACTCAGAACCATAGGACGCTGTGCTGCCATGGCTTCCAGCATGGGTATTCCAAAACCTTCGTACGAAGATGGACAGATAAAGAGGCTGCACAATTGATATGCACAACGCACCTCTTCATCGCTCAATCCACTCATAATTGTTACCTGGGATGATAAGCCTGCTTTTTCTATGCGCGTTTCAACTCTCTCTCTTTCACCACTATTATTACCAATAATCAACAGTGGAACATCGAAGCCACGTTGCTTAAGTAGAGCAATAGCATCAATCAAGTGAAGATAGTTTTTGCGTGGTTCGAAATGCCCTACTGCCAATGCGAAACTATCTGGCAATGCATTGTTGTTTTTAAACTCTGTTAGTTGTTGTTCGTTGATCCGACTAAAATCACCGGCATCTAATCCATTGTAGATAACCGAAATATCGGCACCCGGGTAAAAGTCGAGTATTTCCTGCTTCATCGCGTCGGACACTGTAACGACATGATCAGCATTCTGCAGAGATTTGCGCAACACCGCTTTGAAAGCAGCACGACTGAGCATCCCAACATCATCACGAAGCCCACGTACATCATGAATCGTCATGATTGTCTTGCCACTAGGCGAGCGGACAAGTGGTATATGAAATCCTTCGAAAATATCGAAGGCATCCTTCCTGAATGCCCTGGGCCAATAGTTCTTTCCTGAGGCATATTTTCCAAACCGTCCCTCGCTTGGAATTGGTGTTTCCTTATGGGCAAGATTTGGTAATGCATCAAACCAGCGATGTACACTGCAGTCACGTGGTTCATATATTACAAATTGCACTTCAGGCAGCTGTTCGAAGAAGGCGCCATATATACCGATAAAGCGTTGTTTAGCGCCTGAAGGCCGGTCATTCAGGCACGTGGCGTTTAGACCGACTCTCATCCTTCCAGACCAAGTAAATCAAAATGGCGGTCAATAACTGTATTTTCTTCGAACGGCAGAACAGCTTCAGCAAGCAATTCACTGTCAACAGGTGTTTCAATCGCTTTATCAATTGCTAAAGCCAGAGCAGCTGGATCACGCATAGGAGCAAGATAGCCATATTTACCGTCCTGCAGCACCTCACGCGGCCCCGTTGGACAGTCAGTTGAGACAGGCGTACAACCACACATCATTGCCTCAACAAGAACATTCGGCAGCCCCTCAACATGGGACGACAGGACAAACACATCAGCGCGAGCAAAGTACTTCAATGGATTATCAACATAGCCCACAAGTTCAATCTTTTCTGTTAGGCCACGACTATCGATTAAAGACTGTAGTTCATCACGCAATGGGCCATCACCCATGATCAACAATCGTACATCAGTGCGCGCCAAAACTAGTTCAACTGCTTTGATCAGGTCATCAAAACCTTTCCATGGCGCAAGCCGTCCGGCAGCAACTAACAAAGGTGCTTGCTTTTCATTAACCCATGGATGTTCAACACTCTCTTCTATTCGGGTTCTTGACTGCGCATCATCGACTATGTTGTAAACACAGACATGGGATGGATTTGAGAAAATCTTGCGGTACTGCTCCACCATATCTTTGGAGACACATGTCAATACATTTGCACGCCACATCACTGTACGTACAACCTGCTTTAACATCCATCGCTTGCTAAACAACCTATTTGAATAGGTATCAAATGGTGTAACGCGCGAGGAACCGCTGATTTTTGCTTTTGATCCAGACAAGATTGCGGCAAGTAAAAGAATGGCGTTCAAATGATCTTCTGCTGCAAAAACAACATCTGGTTTCTCGGTTTTCAGAAAGCGTATAAGAGGAAACAACATGTCACGCACTTTTGGTTTTTTCCAGATATGTACCTTCAAGCCGTCCACATCAGGAAAAGTGCAATCTTTGTTCACATGCCCAACGACCATTACAACATCATGTCCGCGTTTGGCCAACGCACGTGCAAACCGAATTTGTGCGAGCGGAACTCCAGCGATAGCAAATCTAGGCGTGACAACACAAACCTTCATCGATATGAAAATTCTCTCAGGAGTGAGTCGTACTTATGCTCTGACATCCTGGTTTCATGAAGGAACAGAAAGTTATTAATATAACTCTTGGAGCTATTCCCAAAATTGTCCGAATTTTGATCGCGGTCAACACTAAAATTATCCAGAGAAATCAGAGTGCCGGACCTATCTAGATAAAAACCGCGATAACCATGGCCCTCGATCTTGTCAAAAACTTCTCCTATTGGCCTGTTGCAGTGTCGTTGTTCAATTTCCACCAACAGCGCAGGCTTAGAGGAGTCTAGAATCTGCTTAGCACCAGAAATAACATTGAATTCATGCCCCTCTACATCAATTTTTATAAATCCGACGTTCTCAAAAGCAAAGCTATCCAGTGTTCTTAAGTTGACTAACTGGTCTCGCACACCTGATAAGTCATCGTGCTCCAGAGATGCTGATGAGTCGTGTTCAACACCCTGTTCATCAACAGGTATATGCAAATTTGCGGTCCCTGGTGCATCAGATAGAGCCACGCAATGTACATTGACTGAGGGCTTTCTTCTAACCGACCATACCTCTAGTACAGATGCACAATATGGATTAGGCTCAAACACCTCAACTTTTGCACCCAACTGCCACAGGCGATAGGTGTAGATGCCACGGTTACCACCAATATCTATTGCAAGTTCCCTTGGGTTGACAATTTTACTGAGGAACTTCATCTCTTCTTCAAGTAGTCTGGCTCTTGCATTCATCCAATACTTCACTGGTACTTGAAAACGCTTTGGCAAATTATCCCTGATCCAAGTTGTAATTTGTTTCACAATCAGTCAGCTTTTTTAACACTTGTAAACATAGCAGTATTGACAAAAACACAATCAACTTCATTTAACGATAAATTCTTGTTATGTGTTGTTGGGTAAAATCCGCTAACTGAAAAGCCTGAGTCTTCAAAGATTGCGAGCGTTTCCTTGTAATCCGGTGCGCCTTCATACACAGGGATTATGGACAACTCAGACAGCATACAACTAACTTTTGGTAATAGATTTTTTGCACCACGAAATACTTCTAGATCGTAGCCTTGAGTATCCATCTTAAGGAGTAGATTTCGATTTGGAATAATCCCATTTGCAAGACATTCATCAAGTGTTTTAATTGTTATTGTCTGTGTATGGTTAACTTTACTGGCATCCCAGTGTTCAAGTGCATAATCCGTCAATGTTAATATCGAAGAAAATGAACTGAATTCAGAAACATTGATAGTTGTTTCTCCGGTCTCAGAACCAAGTGCAAAATTGAATACGATCCATTTTTCATCATCAGCTGAAATTTTGGATAGTATTTCAAATGCTTCATTGACAGGCTCAAAAGAATAAATATATCCATCAAATCCGATTTCACGTAGAAAACTGCCGAATTGTCCTTCATTAGCACCCACATCCAGAATGCGATCAATTTCATATATGTTTAAAGCACTAGTCAGATGTGATCTCAAATTGTGCTGACCGGAAAAACGTACAATATCAAAACCAACTACGTTGTTAAGTAAACGTCTGATTGTATCGGTAACTTTTTTCAATTTATCTAATGCCTTTTAGATACTGTGTCATTCAGAATTAACTCTAGACGAGAAATAGTTGACGTTAATGAGTAGTTATTTATATAAATTTCTCTAAGGCGCGGATTGAATGGAATAGGCATATTTAATTTAAGTAACCGAATTGCATTAACAAACTGATCGCTTGTTTCACATATGAAGCCAACCTGATCAGCGATATCTTCATACCCTGTAAATGCTTCAGGCGTGCCAACTATTTTTTTCCCGTACATCAAGGCTTCAGCTACTTTTGTTTTCATACCTGAGCCATCAAATATTGGTGCGATAACAAATCGTGCGCGCCTGTACCACACAGCAAGTGAATCGACTGCGCCTACTACCTCAACCTTGCCAGGCACTTCCAGTTCATCACGGAGTTTTTCAAAGCCCCTGCCAACAATACATATCTTGATATCAATATGTGGTACTACATTTTTCACAAACCAGGTGATTCCAGCCTGGTTAGCATAGAACGTGCCGCCTACAAAGAGCGCAAAATCCTCATCATCTGCAGGCACTCTTTCTCCAAAACCAATCGGCATCTTATCTTCTAACGCCATAGGAGCAATGTGTGTCGCAACTCTTCCATAGGTCTTCCTCAAAAGATCACTATCGCGCTGGTTCAGACAAATAATCTTGTCGCTATAACGAACAGCCTTACGTTCAGCAAGATAGTTGGCTATCAGAATCAGAAAAGAGCGCAGAGATTTTCGCTGGCGAAATGAACCGAGAAAGAAACGCGATTCGACGTTATGAAAGAACGTGGTAATTTCGACTTCAGGTAAAGTCTTTTTTAGAATATGAACAAATCCACCCAGGTTCGATCCATCGACAAAGACCCTAGTTACATTTTTTTTCTTAATCTTGTTAATTGCGGCGGTAATAGTGTCACTATTTAGACCATCAATATGGCCTCTGAAAGTATTTGCATATTCATTTGCAGACCTCAATGGTGAATGTATCAATTGAATCAGGATCAATTGATCATTATAAATTTCTTGCAAGGCATCGTAATTTAACTTACAAAGAAGTTCGCGGCCACCGGAAGGATTTGGGTCCAGCCCCTTTGTTATCAAGACTAGTGGTTCAGGCATGTTCTTGATTCATTGCGACATAAAACTAACTTCGGAGTCTTGTTGAAATCTGCCGAGCGGGGACGCCAACTACAATTGAATATGGTTCAGTGCTCTTGGTTACAACAGAACCAGCACCAATTACACTGCCCTTACCTATAACAATTCCATCAAGTATTCGTACGCCAGCACCAATCCAGACATCATCCTCAATAGTAATACCCTGTTTTGATTCGCCTTGCGAATAAATGTATTTCTCCGGATCAGAATAAATGTGATTTGAAGGGACAATAACCGTGTGGGCAGCAATTCGTACGCCATTGCCTATTTTGAGTCCACCGCCACCATAGAGTAGTGAATAGGGATTAACTGTACAATCTGAGCCAATGGTGATTGAACCACCATATGCCCTAAGAATGACACCTCGATCAAGAGATGAATCCGGTCCTATAGTAATTTTACCGCGTGCTGGATCAATGGAAACACTCCAATCTATTGTTGCAGTTTTATCTACTTCTACGCCACGCATTATGACCATCAAACACTTGATTCTGTTTCTTGTTCTTCTATAAATTGAGAGAGTTCTACGCGCTACTGTAAGGTAAATCGCCATAGTCAGTCATTCAACTGGATTGTTTTAATCTTCACTTGCTTGATTGCATCATTAAACTGACGATGCGATTTTCTGACTTTACCCTGCAAATGATCCTTGAGCACTAAAATATATGAAAACGGGAGGTAAATAGGCAATATAAAGGCATCACTTCTTGATCCGCTCCAAACCATTATTGCTCTTAATAACGTCACCTCACCATGAATCACATAACGAAGATAATTGATTCTTCGTTTCATTTTTTCAAATATAGACAAACTTCCTTCTAAATAGCATTCTGTTACTGCCATAGCATATGCTTTCCCACGATTGTATTCCATTAATCCACTATAGGATAAACAATGAGGTTCACGATATGTCTTCCTTTCCAAGACACGTGGGATAAAACGAGTCTTTTTCACTCCTAAAATATTCCATACCGACGATTCTGATATTAGGAAGTCTACTTCTAGAAAGGGATTTTCCTTCAATAAATCAGCCTTAGTGAATATCACCAGGTCTGCTCGCATATGATTAAGCAATTGATTAAACTCTATATCCGTATATTCATCTTCTGGATACTTACGTCCCAGAATTCCTTCCTCCATAGTCTCGCACAAAGCGGTTACACCTTTAAAATCGTTACGTTCCTCGATATTGATAGAATTCCAGGTAGCCAGTAAAACCTCAAGTGCGTCAGAATATAGATAATCGTCTGAATCACACCAGAGAATAAATTCGCCGTTTGCACAATGTACAGCCTCATTATCCATCCTTGATTTACCAACACGCACAGATGCATTAATGAGAGTTATAGGAAAGTCAGACTTCATCGCAAGTTCATTAACAACCTCAATCGTATTATCATCAGAACCATCATTAGCAACAATCCACTCGAATGATTTAAAAGTCTGATTTACAAGCCCATCCCAAACACGGTACAGATACTCTGCACGATTCCAGGTTGGTGTAAGAATAGAAATCGTAGGTTTCATAATGGCCACTTATATTTATTCTGAGCAATTAGGTAAACTTCAAGCGTGTCTTTGATCTCGTGATGTAAAA
>NZ_MPRK01000074.1 GCF_002021095.1 Solemya elarraichensis gill symbiont
TGTGTACCGATGCAACAGATGCATTTGAGCCCTGTCTCTTGTGGTCTGTGACTGCGAGTCCCTCGTAGCCGCATGGATTGATGCGACTGAATGGCTCCAGATTCATGTCGGTATTGATGCTGACGCCATGGTAGGTGTTGAATTTTTTTACACGCAGGCCGATTGAGGCAATCTTGGCATCATCTACATAGATGCCGGGGGCGCCTTCGCGACGCTCTCCGCTGACTCCATGTTTTGCCAGTAGGCGAATAACGGCTTCCTCGATCGTCTGCACCAGTGTTCTGATGCCGATATCGGCTTCCTTGAGATTAATCAGAATATAGATAACGGCCTGGCCGGGCCCGTGGTAGGTAACCTGTCCGCCGCGGTCACTCTGCACCACAGGGATATCGCCGGGATTCAGCACATGCTCTGCCTTTCCGGCCTGTCCCTGCGTGAAAACCGCCGGATGTTCCACTAGCCAGATTTCGGAGAGGTCGTCCTGCTGACGATGTGTGACAAAATCCTGCATCGCCTGCCACGCAGAGTGGTAGCTCATGATCCCGAGCGGGCGCAGTCTCAGCGGTGGATTTTGCCGGCTCACGTCACAGCGCGAGTGAGACGCGTTCGTGGGCTGTCAGTTCGTGATAGATACGGTCCATCTGTTCACGGCTTTCAGCCTGCACGCGTATTGTCACGGCGAGGAAGTTGTCCCCCTTGCTGGGCCGGCAGCTGACGCAGCCGTTGTCCAGTTCTCCCACGTGGCGGGCCACGATCTCGACCACGACCTCTTCAAAGCCGGGCTCGTGTTTACCCATTGCCTTGATGGCAATTTCGCAGGGGTACTGCATGATTTCATTGGTTTCTTGATTCATCTGCATTCACCATCGATTCTCAGGCGCTCCTTGCATGCATCAAACAGGGCGTCAAAATTTTTCCAAAGCGGACCGGGCTGTCCATCACCTACCGGATTGCCATTGAGTGAAACCACCGGTGCGATCTCCTTGCTTGAACTGGTAATCCAGATTTCGTTTGCCTCTTCGAGGTCATCAACATGGATATCCGCTTCACAGTAGGCACTGCCGCTATGGCGTGCGAGTTCAAGAACCAGGTCACGGGTGATTCCCGGCAGCAGCATGTCGCTCTTTGGCGGCGTGATAAGAAGCCCGTCTTTTACGATAAACAGGTTGCTGGCGGCACCCTCATGCGCCTTGCCGTCACGGACCAGGATGGCTTCATCTGCATGCTCCTGTTTTGCCCTGTGCTTGGCTAGCAAATTAGGAAGCAGGGTGATCGCCTTGATGTTGCAGTGCTTCCAGCGGTCATTGTCGAGGGTCACCACGCTAATGCCGTGGGACTTGATGTTTTCGTCCGGCGTGCCCAGCAGGCGGGTCATCGCCAACAGGTTGGGCTCGATATCATGCGGTATCGCGTGTTCCCTGTCGTGGCCTGTACCGCGTGTGACCTGCAGGTAGAGTGACTGGTCGCGACCGGGTAGTTGTGCGATTAACTGTTCGGCAATGCTTCTCCACTCTTCGAGAAGCAGCGGCGGTTTAATCAATATGGCAGCAAGACTGTTGTTGAGGCGCTCAATGTGCTGATCAAAACGAAACAACTTGCCTGCATAGACGGGAATGACTTCATACACACCATCACCAAACAGGAAACCACGGTCAAAAACCGAAATTGTTGCCTGGTCCTTTGGTAAAAACTCACCGTTGAGATAGATGTCTAATGCCATGATGTGCCGCTGCCCAATGTTATTCCATGTAAATAGGGGCTATTGGAGCATTAACAAGACCGAATCCTTGATAACCACGAAGATGCCGCCTGATTCGACATCAGTAAGCGCAATCAACGGCAGCGTTGCGAGGGTTTTGTCGTCCAGTGTCACCTTGACACTACCGAGCCGCGTTCCCTTGCTGATTGGTGCAACCAGTGATGTATCTACCGTGAGACTGGCCTTGATCTTGTCAGCGCTGTCATGCGGTATCGTTTTCACCAGGTCTTTTGCTATACCGACTTCAATTGTCTCTGTCGCACCTTTCCAGACCTTGACCTTTTGCAACGGTTTATTGCCACTGAGGAGCTTTTTAGTGACATAAAAGCGGAATCCGTAGTTAAGCAGCTTGCGTGATTCTGTCGCACGTGCGGAAGTGTTCGCAGCACCCATGACAACAGAAACGAGACGTCTGCCGTCACGCATTGCAGAAGCAACCAGGCAGAAGCCGGCCGCTTCCGTGTGTCCCGTTTTGACTCCATCAATAGTCGCATCCTGCCACAGCAGGGTGTTCCTGTTGTCCTGCTTGATTTCGTTAAACGTATAGTCACGTTGCGAATACCACTTGTAGTATTCCGGGAAGTCACGAATGCTGGCCATGGTCACCAGGGCGATATCACGTGCCGTTGTGTAGTGATTCTCGTCTGGAAGACCGGAAGAATTGGTGAAGTGGCTGTCTTTCATGCCGAGTTTTTTTGCTTCCTGGTTCATCAGGGTGGCAAACGCCTCCTCCGAACCTGCAACATGCTCGGCCAGTGCAATCGCAGCATCATTGCCTGATTGTATGATGAGTCCTTTAAGCAGGTCTTCGACACTGACCTCCTTGTTGACCTCGATAAACATTTTCGAGCCCTGGGTTCGCCATGCCTTTTCACTGATCAGTACCATATCGGAAAGTGAAATGCGCTTTGCTTCCAGTTCCATGAATACGACGTGTGCCGTCATGATTTTTGTCAGGCTGGCAGGCTCCAGTTTTTTTGAGGCATTCTGCTCTGCAAGGACCTGGCCCGTCTCCATTTCAACCAGCAGATAGCCATTCGAGGCAACCGACGGGGGTGGAATAATAGCCATTGCAGTGCTGGAGACCAGCAGAAAAAACAGGGCGATGAGAATTTTTGAAAAGTGATGCATGCGACTCTCGCTGGTTCAGGGTGTAGGTTTATTTGGATGCCTTGCGTATCTCTTCAGACAACTGGTAGACAGCCATGGCATACAGGTTACTGTGATTGTACCTTGTAATGACGTAGAAGTTGTTGAAGCCCAGCCAGTATTCGGCCGCTTTTTCCTGCTGCAGCTCGAAGATTGAAGTATTGCCGGAGTTTTCCCCGCTATCGCCCAGGCTGATGCCGGCGCTCTTCAACTGCTCTGGCGAGATATTCGGTTTTTGCCCCCTGCGGCTTCCTGGCTGCAGTCCTGCGGGTTTGGCGGGAAGCAGGCGAGCAACCGGCTGGTCCTTGTGCCAGCCGTGTACGGCAAAGTAGTTGGCCACGCTGCCGATAATATCGGCATGGTTGTTCCACAGGTTGCGTTTTCCGTCAGCGTCAAAATCGATAGCATAGCTACGGAAACTGGACGGGATGAATTGTGGCATGCCCATGGCGCCGGCATAGGAGCCTTTTGGCTGCATGGGATCGAGATTCTCCTCACGCGCCATCAGGAAAAACTCTTCGAGCTGCTTACGGAAAAAATCTGCCCGCCTCGGGTAGCCGAAGCCGAGAGTCTTCAATGCGTCTATTACAGGGTAGGAACCCGTGTTGGCGCCATAGCCTGTTTCAACGCCGATGATCGCCGTGATGACAACAGGATCGACACCATGCTCGTCGTAGGCGCGTTGTAGCAGTTCCCTGTGGGTGTTGAAAAATGAAACGCCACCCTTGATACGCTTGTTTGTAATAAAGATCTTGCGGTACAGGTGCCACGGCTTGCCTTCAGCCGGACGGGTCATCGCCTCGATAATGGAGTCGCGGTGTTCAGCCTTGTTGAGCCAGGCAGTGATTGCGGCAGCGTCGAAACCGTGCCGGTCAGCCATCTGTTGTGCAAACTCTTTCTGCGTGACCGTGACTTTTTCCTGCGAGGTGGCGCAAGCAGAAAGGGCGAGGAGGGCTGAGACAAGAAAGACAATCGTTTTCATATGTTTAGTATCTCGCTGCAGAATGAGAGTGAACGGACATAATCATACCGAAGCCCGCCATGATTGTGACCAGTGATGTACCGCCGTAGCTGATTAGCGGCAGGGGCACGCCGACGACAGGCAGGATGCCGCTGACCATGCCGGTATTCACCAGCAGGTAGATGAAGAAAGTCAGTGTCAGTGCACCTGCCAGCAGCCGTCTGAAAGGTGTTTGCGCAACCGAGGCGATATAGAGCCCGCGCAGGATGATGAACATGTAGAGTAGCAGCATGGTGATCACGCCGATCAGGCCGAGCTCTTCCGAGATCACGGCAAAAATGAAATCGGTATGCTGTTCCGGTAAAAATTCGAGATGCGACTGGGTACCATTGAGCCACCCCTTGCCATAGATACCACCGGAGCCGATGGCAATCTTCGACTGGATGATATGGTAGCCGGCACCAAGTGGGTCGTTCTCCGGGTTGAAGAGCGTCAATACACGTTTTTTCTGGTACTCGTGCAGAACCAGGTCGAGCAGGTCCGGAGTGTTTACCACGGCCAGAACGGCAACTCCCAGCACGACCGACATCAGGACAATCAGCTTCCAGCTGAAACCGGCAAAGTAGATCACCAGCAGGCCGGCAGCACCCACCAGCAGCGCGGTACCAAGGTCAGGTTGGCGCACAATCAGCGCTGCTGGTAGCAAGACCAGGGCAAGGGCGGTAATGGTTGTCAGTGGCCTGATGGGGAGCTTTCGCATGGCCAGGAACCAGCACACCATCATCGGTACCGCCAGCTTGGCTATCTCGGAGGGCTGGAAGCGGATAAAGCCAAGATCCAGCCAGCGCTGGGCGCCCTTGCCAATTTCACCCATGACAAGCACCCCGACCAGCAGGAGCAGGGCCCCGACATAGAGCCAGGGAGAGACGAACCTCAATACCGAGGGAGGAATCTGTGCGGCTACGAAGAGAATGCCGAATGCGACACCGAGGTGTAACAGCTGGCGTTTCAGCAGGCCCACGTCACTGTCGCTTGCGCTGTAGAGCATCAACAGGCCGAAGGCACATAAAAGCAGCAGGCCGGTCAGCAATGGCAGATCGAGATGCAGAAACGCCTTGCCGCTCTTTTTTTGCGGTGGCGGTGAGTAGCCGAACTCTTCCATCAGTGGACGCTCCCGCTTTCCAGGAACCACTGGTCCATTACAGCCTTGGCAACCGGGGCAGACGTTGAGCCGCCGTGGCCACCATGTTCGGCAATTACCGAGATTGCAATCTCAGGTGTCTCTACCGGTGCAAAAGAGATAAAGAGCGCGTGATCCAGCAACTCCTTGCGCAGACCTTTTTCGTCATACTCTTCATCTTCACTCAGAGAGAACACCTGCGCCGTTCCGGTTTTTCCGCCGATTCGGTAGTCATCGCTGCGGATGCGGCGGGCGGTACCACCGACGGTTTCGACAACATGTATCATGCCCTCGATGACGGCTTCCCAATGATGTTCGTCGATTTTCTCTATCGGACTGTTTGAGTCCTTTTTCTCCAGTGTCGGCGTGTCGCCGATTCGGGCAACCAGGCGTGGGGCAATGCGCCGGCCATCGCTGACAAGAATCGTGGTGGCATAAGCCAGTTGCAAAGGTGAGACCTGGAAATAACCCTGGCCGATACCGACATTGACCGTATCTCCCGGGTACCAGTTCTCGCCATGACGTCCTTTTTTCCATTCTGGTGAAGGCAGGATAGCGTTGGTCTCCCGTGGCATGTCGATGCCGGTGCGCCGGCCAAAGTGGAACTTGTCGAGATAATCGTGGAACTTCCTGATTCCCATGCTGTGGGCGAGATCATAAAAATAGACATCGCACGACCGGTAAATCGCCTTGTCGATGCTTACGACTCCATGTCCGCCGCGTTTCCAGTCGCGGAATTTACGTCCACGTCCGTTGATACGGTAGCTGCCGTGGCAGCTGATGCGGTGATTCTCTGTAACAACTCCCTGTTCAAGTCCTGCAAGTCCGATAAAGGGCTTGACCGTTGAACCGGGAGGGTAGCTACCGTTGACCGCACGATTGAACAGCGGGCGGGAGCGGGCGTCACGCAGGTCATTATACTCGGTGAAGCCAATACCATTGACGAAGCTGTTGGGATCAAATGATGGCTTGCTGACAAGCGTCAGTACGCCGCCGGTGGCTGTCTCAATAGCGACCACGGAGCCATTGTGTTCGCCCAGCGCATCAGTTGCGGTGCGTTGCAGTTCGACATCGAAGTAGAGATGCAGATCCTTGCCCGGTATTGGAGGAGTGACTTCCAGCGTGCGAATGATCTGGCCTGCCGCATCAATCTCAACCTTTTTAATCCCGACCTCCCCGTGCAGGTAGGATTCATAGTACTTCTCCAGGCCTGTTTTGCCGATATGGGTGGTTCCCGCATAATCGTTCTGATCAATACTTTTGAGTTCCCTCTCGTTGATCCGGCCAATATAGCCAATCACGTGTGCAGTGAGTTCACTATATGGGTAGTGCCGTCTTTGTGTCACGCCCAGTTCAACGCCCCGGAAGCGATACCTTTCGACAGCGAAGCGGGCCATTTCTGCATCTGTCAGGTTGTGCTTGATGGGGATTTTCTGAAAACGCCGGGTACGCCGTTTCTGGCGCTTGAAGCGATCGACCTCCTCCTTGCTGAGCGGGAGTATAGTGTTGATCTGGTCGATTGTTGCCTGCATATCCTGAACCTGTTCCGGTTCGATCAGTAGATCAACGGTGGAGATATTTTTGGCAAGAACTCTCCCGGCGCGGTCGTATATGTTTCCGCGCGGTGGCGGCAGCGGCAACAGCTTGATGCGATTGTCGGCAGAGAGCGTGGCGAAGTGTGCATGATTGTCGACCTGCAGCCATACCATGCGGGAGATGATGATGGTCAGAGCGCCGATCACCAAGAGGGTCGCCATAATGGCGCGTGAGCGGAAAAGTGCCAACCCGCTCTTGTTGATGCGTTCAGGTCCGGTCATGTTTAAGAGATCCGGAAACTCTGACGAAAGTTCCTTAAAAAGGGAAACAGCCAGGGCCAGATGAAAACAGTGAGAAAAGGAGAGGCCCAGAATTTCAGGTCAGGCATAACTGCATGCGTGACGCCAAGCGTAATTGCTTCAACCAGTTTGCCGAACAGTAGCAACAGGATCACGCTGAGCGTCTGATTCCAGCGTGAGATAACCCGCAGGCGCTTGTGATAGATGGAGATCAACCACAGGCTGATGAGATAAACGAATGCATGCTGCCCCATGAGGCTGCTGGTTGCACCATCCATCAGCAGGCCGGCAAAAAGACCGGTCATCATGCCGACGCGATGGGGTAGCGCCCTTGCCCAGTAGACGAGGACGATCAGCAGTACGTCAGGGCGCAGACGGTTGGCCTGTTCTGAAAGCGGCAAATAATTGATAATTAGCGCGATAACTAATGTCAGTATGATCAGGTAGTAGCCGCGCTGCTGTACATGAACGCTCATTCTTCGCTTTCTCCAGGTACAGCTTCGTCAGCAGACTCATCGACTGGCTCGTCAGCCGGTTCATCGACCGGAACAGCCTGAAGTTTTTCATCGAGACTCCAGACCAGCATAACTTGCTCATCGACAGCGAGACGCGCGAGAGGCGCTGCAGCAATGGTGGTTGCACCATTGGGGTCGCGACCAACACTGGTGATGCGGGCGACCGGGTAATCGGAAGGGTAGCGTCCGCCGAGACCGGACGAGACCAGCAGGTCACCGACGCGAACATCGGCCGATCTCGGCAAATAGGGAAGCTCGAGATTATTAATACGCCCGGTGCCCTTGGCAACTGTGCGCAGTCCAGTGCGCAGTACCTGTACCGGAATCGAGTGCAGGGTATCTGTAATCAGAAGGATTGCTGATCGAAAGGGTGTGACCTCGATGACCTGCCCCATGATGGCGTGTGCGTCGATAACGGCTTGGCCCCCGGTTGATCCAGATTTGTTGTCGATAGGGCGACAGATCGACCTTGGTCATCTCGGCGAGGGTGACACGCTCTCCGACGCGCAGCGAAGCGCCGAGCTGGTCGCGCAGAAGCTGGTTCTCTTCCTCGAGCGCCTTGAAACGCTGCATGCCGCCCTGCAAAAGAAGGTTTTCCTTGTTCAGGCGCCTGTTTTCATCAAGCAGGTGGTTGTAGTTCGAGATGGATTCGGAGGTCCAGTTGATGAAATCCCCGGGGGTTTCAGCAGCCAGCTGAGCCGGGTAATTGACAAGGGCGACCGTATCTCTGAGCGGCTGCAGGCTATCGTGACGGCGATGATCGATCATCATCAGGGTAATCGCAATAGCTACACCTAACACGAGCTTTATTGTTGAAGAGTAGCCCTCGGGGAGAAACAGGTTGATCGGAGTCTCCTCCCTACTTGATCAGGGGGTCCTTAATTACTCAAGACCGAAAAGATCGCCACCGCGTTCGTCGAGCAGTTCCAGTGCACGTCCACCACCACGAGCTACACATGTGAGGGGGTCCTCGGCAACCACGACAGGCAGGCCGGTTTCCTCTTCAAGCAGACGGTCAATACTGTGTAGCAGGGCACCACCACCGGTCAATACGATGCCGCGCTCGGCAACATCGGCACCCAGTTCAGGTGGTGTCAATTCGAGTGCCTGCTTGACTGCACCGACAATACCGGTGAGCGGATCATGCAGGGCTTCGAGGATCTCGTTGTTGTTGAGTGTGAAAGAGCGCGGTATGCCTTCAGCAAGGTTGCGTCCCTTGACGCTGATTTCCTTGACCTCGTTGGCAGGATAAGCGCTGCCGATCTCATGCTTGATGCGTTCGGCAGTCGCCTCACCAATCAGGGTGCCGTAATTGCGGCGTACATAGCTGATAATGGCATCATCAAAACGGTCACCACCGATGCGAACCGAGTTTGCATAGACGATACCGTTGAGAGAAATGATCGCGACCTCGGAGGTACCACCACCGATATCCAGAACCATCGAACCACGTGCCTCGTGAACCGGCAGACCGGCACCAATCGCTGCAGACATGGGCTCATCAATCAGGTAGACCTCGCGTGCACCGGCACCCAGAGCCGACTCCTTGATGGCGCGGCGTTCAACCTGTGTTGAGCCAACCGGAACGCAGATCAGAACGCGTGGGCTGGGGCGCAGCAGTTTTGATTCATGCACCTTGTGAATGAAGTACTGCAGCATTTTTTCGGTTACCGTGAAGTCAGCGATAACACCGTCCTTCATGGGGCGAATCGCCTCGATATTTTCGGGTGTACGTCCCAACATCTGCTTCGCGGCCTCACCAACGGCGACAACTGATTTGTTGTTGTTGCGGCCGGTTCCGGTTCGGATCGCGACAACCGAGGGTTCGTCGAGGACGATTCCCTTGTCACGGGCAAAAATGAGAGTATTGGCTGTCCCGAGATCGATGGACAGGTCATTGGAGAACATTCCGCGGATGCGCGCAAACATAGAAACTTTTCCGAAACGTTAATAATAATATAGGGTTGGCACAATAATCAGGGAGACAGGTTTTCCCATTATTGTTCTGTGCATATCATCCATAACGGCCACTCGCGGGGCGAAATATGGAGGGTAGTCAACTTTCATCTATAACTGAACATGCTAATTTAACAATGGACAGCCAATCCGGCAAGTAAAACATCTTTAATATGCCGGTTAATGCGCTATTGGAGTCCTGAAAGGCAGGAAAGGTTCCTTGGAACCTCGAATCTATTTCCTGCGTGAAGCGTCTTCCGCCAAAGCGCCGTCTCGGCCACCAGGGAATAGAACAGATGTCCAAGTGCATGTTATGATTACTTTCCGTTTTTGCCCCGGTTTTCCGGGTTTTCCGAATCAATTGTAGAGTTTCCAATGAGTCTGGATCAGAGTGATATCAAAAAAATAGCGCATCTCGCCCGCCTTGCCGTGGATGAGACGGAAACCGCAGAGCTCAGCGACGCGCTGACAAGTATTCTTGGCCTGGTCGATACGATGGAACAGGTCGATACCAGCGGTGTCGAACCGATGGCTCACCCGTTACACATGGCGCAGCGCATGCGAGAAGATGTGGTTACCGAGACCAACCTGCGCGACAAGGTGCAAAAAATCGCACCCGCAGCCGAAAACGGGCTCTACCTGGTCCCGAGAGTCATCGAATAATCTCCTTTTGCGACCTGTTTTAACCTGAACACAAGTAGCCATCCTGACAAGGCAACAATATGCATACCCGTACACTATCCGAACTTGCTGCAGCACTGGCGGCCGGTGAATTTTCCAGCGTCGAACTGACGCAGCACTATCTTGGCCGTATTGCCAGCCATGACGGTGAGATCAACAGCTATATCACTGTCACTCCTGAAGTGGCGCTTGCACAGGCAAAACAGGCTGATGAGCGCCGTGCACAGGGAGACGTTACACCGCTGACGGGAATTCCGCTTGCCTACAAGGATATCTTTTGCACCGATGGTGTGAAAACTAGCTGCGCCTCGCGCATGCTGGACAATTTTACCGCCCCCTACAATGCTACTGCGGTACAGCGCCTCGCCGATGCGGGTGCAGTGATGCTGGGAAAAACCAACATGGACGAGTTCGCCATGGGCTCCTCCAACGAGAACAGCCATTACGGTTGCGTTCACAATCCCTGGGACAAAGAGCGCGTGCCGGGTGGTTCTTCAGGCGGTTCTGCCGCTGCAGTGGCAGCACGGCTGTGTGCTGCGGCGTTGGGAACCGATACCGGTGGTTCAATCCGGCAGCCTGCAGCATTTACAGGTATTACCGGCATCAAGCCGACCTACGGACGCGTCTCCCGTTACGGCATGATCGCCTTCGCATCCAGTCTCGACCAGGGTGGTCCGATGGCAGCCTCTGCCGAGGATGCGGCGATGCTGCTCAACACCATGGCGGGTTTCGACGAGCGTGACTCGACCTCTGCAAATGAAGCAGTGCCGGACTACACGGCTGATCTGAATAACTCTCTGCAGGGAGTTCGCATCGGTTTGCCGAAAGAGTATTTCGACGCAGGCCTGGATGCAGATGTGCGTGCTTCAGTCGAGCAGGCGATCGATGTCTATCGCTCACTGGGGGCGGAGATCAAGGAAGTGAGCTTGCCGAATACCAACCTCGCCGTGGCGACCTATTACGTGGTCGCAAATGCCGAGTGCTCATCCAACCTCTCGCGTTACGATGGTGTGCGTTTCGGGCATCGCTGTGACGATCCGGCCAACTTCGAGGATCTGTACGAGCGTTCACGTTCAGAAGGCTTCGGTAACGAGGTCAAGCGCCGCATCATGGTCGGTACATACGTCCTTTCGGCCGGTTACTACGACGCCTACTATCTGAAAGCGCAGAAGCTACGCCACCTGATCTCGGACGACTTCAGCAAAGTTTTCAAAGAGGTGGATGTCATCATGGGCCCGACAACACCAACGACCGCATTCAAAATCGGTGAAAAAGTTGATGATCCGGTCTCCATGTATCTTTCCGATGTCTACACGGTAGCCTGCAACATGGCGGGTCTGCCCGGCATGTCGATTCCGGCAGCCCCGGTCAATGGCTTGCCGGTTGGCCTGCAGATGATCGGCAACTACTTCGATGAGGCGCGACTCTTGAATGTCGCGCACCAGTTCCAGCAGCAGACCGATTGGCATCGCCAGATGCCGGTCGGTGTATAGGAGGGCATGACCATGCAATGGGAAACAGTCATCGGTCTTGAGATCCACGCCCAGCTGGCGACGAAGACAAAAATCTTTTCAGGCGCATCGACTTCATTCGGATCAGAACCGAATACACAGGCGTGCCTGGTCAGCCTCGGCATGCCAGGTGTACTACCTGTGTTCAATCGCGAGGCAGCAAAAATGGCAGTCAAGTTCTCAAGTGCCATCGGTGCTGAACTTGGACGCCGCTCGGTGTTTGCGCGTAAAAAC
>NZ_MPRK01000075.1 GCF_002021095.1 Solemya elarraichensis gill symbiont
CATCCAGTTCCTGACTACTGTAGACTTCCATATCCACGAGTAGACTGAATTCCATCTCGTTTGGCGATAGTGTAACTATAGTGTGTCTGTTGGCTCGGCATCAATCCGCGCTGTCATGCTATTCGGGTGACTGCAATGAGCAGAAATTCTAGCACGACGGAAGGTCTGATTGTGCGACGCAAAAAAGCATACAGAGGACATGGCTGCCCGGTGAAGATCCAGCGTGCTATAATACCCGACTAATTTAATAGGTAATTCCTCTCCGGAGTTTTGGCGGAATCATGACGGAAGCAGTAGCGGACAAGAAAGCGGCACGGACTGAAATCACGCAACACGTGATGGGACTGCTCGATTTGTGGCGACTCGATACGAGTGAAATGCAGGCGCTTCTTGCCATGCCCTCCAATGTTCGATCAAGAAGTTTTCACAAGTTCCGTGAGGGTATCGAACCTTTTCCGGAAGATGAGAAGGTTCTACGCCGCGCAGGCTATCTGCTCAGAATTGCCGATGCACTTCGTACCACCTATCCGCAGAATCCGCGCATGGCCGGAATGTGGATTCGCCAGCCACATCGCCGTTTTGGTCGACGCACTCCGTTGTCAATTATTCTCAAGGATGGCGAGAGCGGCCTGATCGCAGTGCTGTCGGAACTCGATTGTACTTTCTCCTGGGATCTGACCGGCTCGAAGCAGGGCTGACAAGCGGCGGTAAGCAGACATAAATTCGGATTTCTCCCTTACCGTCAGGGGGTGCATCACAACATCAGAAAATGCTTCTATAAGCAAAGCATTTGTATATACATAAGTACGTTTATCCACATTGCCCTGCCTGCCACAAGAAATTAACCCCTTAGCTGACTAGGGTTCAGTGATGACGCAGAAAAGCTCTTTAACTTATTGAAATAAATGCCATTTAGATTCTGTATAAAAAATGACCAATTTATTACATCCCTTTTGCCATCAAGCGATTGCGCTGAGATTCCTATCTTACTCACAAAGTTATCCACAGCAATTGTGGAAAACTTTGAGTGCGCCTTAGGTATAACCCTGACAAGTTCACGAGGGATCAGGTACAGAGACTGATTCTGTCATGGAACAATTAGTGGGGCGTTTTCTTTCAGTGCTGTTATAATGCGCCGCCTTGAACTTAAATCCCTCCCGTCAGGAACCCTCTGTGATCCAGAAATTACGAAATATCGCCATCATCGCGCACGTCGACCATGGTAAGACAACACTCGTCGATCAGCTGCTGCAACAATCCGGCACCCTTGGTGATCGTTTCGGCCCTGTCGAAAGAGTCATGGACTCAAATGATCTCGAGAAAGAGCGTGGCATCACGATCCTCTCGAAGAACACGGCGATTGTCTGGAACGACTACCGCATCAATATAGTTGATACTCCCGGCCACGCCGATTTCGGTGGTGAAGTCGAGCGCGTTCTGTCGATGGTCGATTCAGTACTGCTGCTTGTAGATGCGCAGGAAGGACCGATGCCGCAAACACGCTTCGTGACCCAGAAGGCATTCGACCATGGCCTGCGTCCGATCGTCGTGGTTAATAAGGTTGATAAGCCGGGCGCACGTCCCGACTGGGTCATCGACCAGGTATTTGATCTTTTCGATCGTCTTGGTGCCACTGATGAGCAGCTCGATTTTCCAATCATCTATGCATCGGCAATCAATGGTTATGCAAGCATCGAGGATTCTGATCGGGAAGGTGACATGCAGCCGTTGTTTGAGGCAATCGTAGAGCACTGCCCAATGCCGGAAGTCGATCCTGACGGTCTCTTCAAGATGCAAATATCCAACCTGGACTACAGCAGCTATGTCGGTGCAATCGGCGTTGGCCGTGTCACAAGTGGCAGCGTCAAACCGAATCAGCAGGTGATTGTTGTCAAACCTGATGGTGAGCAATACAAGGCCAAGATCGGCCTGGTCTACGGTTACATCGGTCTGGAGCGGAACGAGGTGGAGATGGCCTCTGCGGGCGACATTATCGCCATTACCGGTCTCGCTGCACCGAACGTCTCAGACACCCTGTGTGATCCGGAGGCGGTAGAAGCACTGCCACCGCTGTCGGTCGATGAGCCTACCGTCTCCATGACCTTTCAGGTCAACACCTCCCCGTTTGCCGGCAAGGAAGGCAAGTACCTGACCTCGCGTCAGCTCAAGGAGCGTCTCGAACGAGAACTGATCCACAACGTGGCACTGCGCGTTGAAGAGGGCACCGATCCGGAGAAATTCAAGGTTTCCGGACGTGGTGAATTGCACTTGTCGATCCTGCTCGAGAATATGCGTCGTGAAGGTTACGAGTTGGCTGTCTCGCGTCCGGAGGTTATCTTCCGTGAAATTGACGGTGATGTGTGCGAACCGTACGAGCAGCTGACAGTTGACGTGGAAGAGAAGAACCAGGGCGGCATCATGGAAGCCCTGGGTGAGCGTAAGGGCGACCTCAAGAACATGGTGCCAGATGGTAGCGGTCGTGTGCGTCTTGACTACATTATTCCGTCACGTGGCCTGATCGGTTTTCAGACCGAGTTCATGACACTGACTTCCGGTACCGGGCTTATCTACCATGTGTTTGATCACTATGGTCAGACCCAGAAGGGTGGAATCGCGCCACGTCACAATGGTGCTTTGATTTCCAATAGCACCGGCAAGGCGCTCGGCTATGCACTCTTCAATCTGCAGGATCGTGGCAAGCTCTTCATCAGCCATGCTGAAGAGGTATACGAAGGCCAGGTTATCGGTTTGCATTCGCGTGACAATGATCTGACTGTGAACCCGCTGAAGGCGAAGCAGTTGACCAACGTACGTGCTGCAGGTACTGATGAAAATCTGATTCTGACACCACCGCTCAATTATTCACTTGAGCAGGCACTGGAAGCGATCGAAGATGATGAATTGGTCGAGATCACACCCAACGCAGTCCGCATCCGCAAACGTCACCTCAAGGAACACGAGCGCAAGAAGGCATCGCGCGAGTCGAATACCTGATACTGAATAATCAATTGCCGCAGGGTGGGTTGAGCCGAGGGCGAAACCCACCGGCAATGGATGTTAATATCATCTGTTGATAACATCTGAAAAGACAGACAATTCTCATGCTTTCCGGTTTGCGCGTCCTTGCGGTTTTTTTATTGACGATTGTAGTTGCCTTGCTTCTCAGCGCGCTGGTGAATGCACCTCTGTATGACGCCTTCCCCGAGCTCTCGTCCCGTGGGCCGCATAAGCTGATGAATACCACCGGCAAGCTGTTCATGATCCCGATGTTCCTGTTTTTGCTCGCCTGGTATGGCCTCAACAACAAGCAGGCGCTTGGTTATGGTCTGGAGCGCCGACTCTTCATCACAGAATTGTTCAGGGGCCTGCTGATGGGGATTGGAATCCTGTCGGTGCTGAGTATTGCGCTGGTTGTTCTCGATATCCGCTTTCTGAGGCCTGTTGGTGACGATTTCGCGATGATCCTGCTGAAGGCGCTAATCGGGGGGCTTGTCGGCGGTATTCTCATCGGTTTTATCGAGGAGACATTCTTTCGAGGTGGTATCTACGGTGCGATGCGTAGGCGCGCCGGCTTTCCTGTTGCGTTGCTGCTGTCGAGCCTGCTCTATGCGTCGATGCACTTTATCAAGCCGCTGCCACTGCCAGCGGGCGACTCTTCACATTGGTACAGTGGTTTCCTGATCCTGCAGGGGAGTTTTGATCAGCTAGCAGATTGGGCCACGATGGACTCTTTTATCGGCCTCTTTGCAGTTGGTCTCTATCTCGCTATCGTACGTGAACGCACCGGTAATCTTGCCTATGTTATCGGTCTGCATGCAGGCTTCGTATTTGTGATCAAGGTGGTACGCAAGATCACCAAGGTCGATTCGAGCGAACCATTGAGTGTTCTGGTCGGCGGCTATGATGGAATGGTGGGTTACCTGTCTGCGACAGGCTTGCTGATCCATGCAACCCTGACCTGGTTCTTCTGGCGCAGGAACAACCGTGAGTAAACGGTTTTACATAATGGCTGTTGACCACCTGCTTCTCTAGAGCTCGCGAATCCAGTCACTCCATGAGCCAACATACAGCTTTGAACCATGCATACCAGCAATCTCCATCGCCAGCATGTTGTGGACCGCGGTGACCCCTGAGCCGCACATGTGCACGACGCTAGCGGCATCACAATCCCCAAGCAGCCTGGTGTATCGATCTCTGAGTGTATCGGCTGGCAGAAAACAGCCAGCTTCATCAAGATTATTCTGGAAAGGGTGGTTAACGGCACCGGGAATGTGCCCGGCAATCCTGTCGATCTGCTCCACGACTCCTTCGAAACGTTCAGCGGTGCGGGCATCGACAAGTGTGATTGAGCGCTTCTCCAGGCCCTCGGCGACTGACTGCCTGTCGAGCCATTGATGGTCGTCACCCGCGGCCTTGAAGTGGCCGGCTTCTAAATGCGGTGCTGTGTTTTCGAGCGGACGCTGTTCTGCTGTCCACTTCTGCCAGCCACCATTGAGAATGGCGACTTTTGTGTGACCCAGCCAGCGTAGCATCCACCACAGGCGTACTGCGTAAGCGCCCGACATATCGTCGTAGACGACAACCTGTGAATCATTGCTGATTACCCATGCTTCGAGTCTGCTGACCAGTTCCTCCACATCGGGCAGTGGGTGCCGGCCTGTTGCCGGCGTCACTTCCGAGGCAAGGTCCCGGTTGAGGTGGGCATAGCTAGCATTTGGCAAGTGGGATTGCCTCCAGGATTGCTCTCCGCTGTCTGGATTTGCAAGGTCAAAACGGCAATCGACCACAATTGGTTGTTGGTTGGCCGCCGACTGCATCTGTAGCCGGGCCAGTTCATGGGTCTCTATCAGGAGGCTGTAACTCATTGGGTTAGGATACTCTGATATACGGCTTGATTGATATTTATCAATCTTCAGGTTCGTTCCGCCATCGATAATAGACAATTATTACCTGTTTGACCTGGATGGAAAAGAGAATGAGTCTACCAATGGAAATAGGAAGTCTGCTTGGTGTGCTGGTATTGGCGCTGCTGGTGCTTGCCGTGGCGCTGATGATGCCTTATGCAATCGCCCGCAACCTGATTGACGGGCACACTTATCGCAAGCAGCTGGGTGACGGCCTCGATAGCCTGCGCATCTCCAACATGCTCGGCTTCCTTGGTATCAACAGGGCGGAATACCTGCATACGGAGCAGGGTGTTGATATACAAAAGCACATGGTGAAATGTGATGCCTGTGAAGACAAGGAGCTGTGTGACGATGTGCGTGCATCGGAGCGTCAAGCGGAGACGGACCTCAGTTTCTGTGCCCACATCGAAGATCTGAAGAGAATAGAAGAGGAGCAGAAAAGCAGCACCGTAGCGGAACCTGTTCAGTAACTCCCCGCAGTCCTGCAGCAACGCTTCCCGACCACCTCTCTCAACTCATAATCAACCGCGTGAAACCGGCAATACCGGTGTCAGGTAAAGAGAAGCGGGAGGTTGCTCGATGGGAAGTTGGTGAGATTCGGAAAGATATCATCAATATCTGACGAATTGAGACCAAACCACTCTGCCAATGCGGCACCATACTGATCAATCGCGGTTGTCGGTATGATGCGTCCATCATTTCCGGCATCATCCTGCCCGCCAACTGCACCGAGTTGCAGGGATGGGAGTGTGCCCAAAACCTTTCCTCCATTGACCGCGCCACCCATAACGAGTGCATGTGCCCCCCAGGCGTGGTCTGTGCCATCACCATTGATCGTCAGGCTGCGGCCAAATTCCGATGCCGTGAAGGTTGTGACTGAATCAGCATAGCCTTCTGCATCCATGGCCTGCTGGAAGAGTGACAGGGCAGTATCTACCTGTCCGAGTCGATAGGCGTGAGTCTCGAGCTGATTGCCGTGAGTATCCCATCCGCCGAGACCGACAAAAATGATCTGGCGTCTCTGGTTGAGAAGTGGGTCATCTCGCATGGAGATCAGTTGTGCTGCGACTCTGAGCTGATTGGCTAGCGAGTTGCCGGTAATTGTGCCGAAATCCGGTGCGCCGGCCAATGCAGACTGAATCACTGCAACGCTGTCTTTGGTTGAATCACTCGCGATTGCGTATGTCTCTTCGAGTGGATTTGCACTCAAATGGCTATCGGCAAGGATCTGGCTCCAGGCGTTGGAGCGATCATTTGATCCGTTGATGTAAGAGACGTTTGTTAAGCCACTGCTGCCAATACTCAACTGAATGACATCATTTCCGACTTCCCACGGATGAATGCCTGTCATGGTGTAAAGCGCCTGAACACTCGAGGCGCTGTTCGTATCCATGATCATGTCTGCCATACGCCCACCCCAACCTGTACGAACCTGGCCGGGATTGGGCTCCTCGCTCGTCTGCCAGTAGTTCTGCATATGGCTGTGTGAAAAAATTCCACTTGGCAGCAGGATGCCGTTATTTTTTCTGTCCAGGTACTGCGCTCGAGTCACGGGCTCAATCAGGTTGCCGGTATTTGCAACCACTGCAAGCTTGTTACTGTTATAGAGGCTGGTGATATTCGGCATGCTTGGATGAAAAGCATATTCGCCGTGAGAGATTCCGGGGTTCTCCGGGTCATATGCCTCGACGACATCTGCCGGGTTGATTTGGTCTGGATTTACCCCCTTGGTGATTTCGAGGCCGGACCTGGCAGTTTCATAGTATGTTCTTTGATCGCCGGAATAGGGGATGAACATATTGAAAGAATCGTTGCCGCCAAACAGGAATACGCAAACCAGTGTTTTATGGTCTGTCAGCGTATTGCCGTAATCGCTGCTGCCAGCTGCATAGGCTGACTGGATCAGCTGCAATTGTCCCTGGTAGGAGAGCAGGGATGTGCCACCTGCTGCAAGTGCAAGTTGTTTGAGAAACTGGCGTCTTTTTAAATCGGTTGTTTTGCTCATCATGTAACTCCCTACTTTTGAACCAGGTATTCAGGCGATGAAATAATTAGCGTCAGGGCATCCATCACCATTTTCATTCTTTCCTCCTCGTTGAGTGAGTAAGAGAAATTTGTGAACAGGTGATTGCTGAGTATGGTCCTCAACTCGGTGCTCATGGCATCACTCAGCAGAAGAAGACTCATGTAGTCGAGCAGGGGGCCTGTGACCTCTGTTTCGGTCAGCGCCGGAGTGTCTGGAACCAGGCTCAGTTCATATGTGAGGTCCGGCCTTGAATAGGTACAGCCGGTGTTGAATGCATTCTGGATTTGCCGGTTAAGCGAGTTCAGCAGTTGCACCATGGTCGTTTCAGTCGTGATCTGGAACTCGGGTGCGACCAGCTCCTGGTCATTCAGGTTGGGTGGGGAGTAGTCCGGGCGATAAAAATTGAATACCGAAGGCGATTTTAGCAAGGCCTGCCCATAGAGCCCGATAAAGCCCCGGTGTGATGTATATGGCATCTTGTAATAGGGCGTATTCGTGGCTTTGC
>NZ_MPRK01000076.1 GCF_002021095.1 Solemya elarraichensis gill symbiont
CTGAAGCGGCTTGTGCCCCCATGCAAAGAGCGCAGCCGTCATTCCCATCCAGACGCCTGCAATTGCCAACACGGCGAGATTGAGCACGGGATCAGGGGAATTCAACCACAGACCAGCCATCAGGCCGGCCATGCTCAACAGATAAAAGACTCTTTCGGCAAAACCACGCAGACCTGCAAGCCTTCCCCACTCATTGCCGCATAGCAGAATAACAATCAGAAGCAGGCCGGAAAAGACCGGGTTAGTGAGCTCCAGAACACCCAGCACGACAAAAGGCGCAAGTAAGAGCGCCGTAATAACTCTAAGCTTTAGCATCCTTCACCTCAAGCTGGTCACTGGTACGCCCGAAACGGCGCTCCCTGTTTGCATAATCTTCCAGGGCTGAGCGTAAAGAGTCCACCGAAAAATCTGGCCACAGGGTGTCGGTAAAATAAAACTCGGCATACGCCGCCTGCCACAGAATAAAATTACTGATTCTCAACTCACCGCCGGTACGGATGAAGAGATCAACTTCCGGCAAATCTGAAAAGGAGAGCTGCTGAGAGAAAATGTTTTCATCAATATCCTCAGCACTGAGCTGACCATCGGCAACCATCTGTGCTGCCTTTTGAGCCGCCTGTACGATATCCCAACGACCGCCATAGGAAAAAGCGAGCTGCAGTACCATGCCACTGTTACCCGCGGTACGCTCTTCGGCATCAGTAATGGTTTCAACAAGCTTTGTCGAGAGATTGGAACGATCACCAATGACGCGAAAGCGGATGCCCTGTTCATCGAGCAGGTTTACCTCGCGATTCAGTGCTCGCAGAAAAAGGTCCATCAGGAAGCTGACTTCTTTCTCCGGCCTTTTCCAGTTCTCACTGGAAAAGGCAAACAGCGTCAGAACCTCGATACCACTAGTAGCACTCTCTTCAATGACTGCACGCACACTATCAGCACCTGCCTTGTGGCCCGCCTGGCGTGGTTTACCCTGCAGCTTGGCCCAGCGCCCGTTGCCATCCATAATAATGGCGACATGGCGTGGCAGTCCCCGCCCACCGCTCTGATCCATTATTCTGCTCTCGGGGGAGATTGATGCAGAAGCATCAGATTGACATCAGATCTTTTTCTTTGACTTCCAGCGCCTGGTCGATTTCCTTGACATGCTGATCTGTCAGCTTCTGGATAATCTCCTGACCACGACGCTCATCATCCTCGGAAATCAGCTTCTCCTTGACCAGATTCTTCAGATCGCTGTTGGCATCGCGGCGAATATTACGTACCGCAACCTTGGCATTCTCGCCTTCGCTGCGAACGACACGGATCAAATCCTTGCGACGCTCTTCTGTCAGTGGTGGCATGGGTACGCGAATAACGGCACCTGCAGTATTGGGATTAAGACCGAGATCGGACTCGAGGATCGCTTTTTCAACCGCACCCACCATATTCTGTTCCCATGGCTGTATCGACAGTGTGCGACTGTCCTCTACAGAGATATTCGCAACCTGGTTGAGTGGAGTCGGGTTGCCATAGTAGGAGACGCTCAGGTGATCGAGCAGGCTCGGGTGCGCCCGGCCAGTCCTTATCTTTGACAGCTCGCGTGCCAGTGCCTCGACACTCTTGCCCATTCTGTCAGCTGCATCTTTTTTGATGTCATCAATCATCAGTGTTTCTCTCCTGCGTGCACAAGCGTACCAACATCTTCACCCTCTACGAGACGCAGCAGCGCACCGGCCTCATTGATATCCATGACCCGCAGCGGCATACCGTGATCACGGCACAACAGAATCGCTGTGAGATCCATTACACCGAGATTCTCGCGCACTACCCGATCATAATCCAGTCTTTCGTAACGTTTTGCCTGGGGATTTTTCAGCGGATCATCATCATAGACACCGTCGACCCTGGTTGCCTTGATAAGGAAATCGGCACCAATCTCTACTGCCCGCAGCGCCGCCGCGGTATCTGTGGTGAAAAAGGGGCTGCCGGTTCCTGCTGAAAAGAGAGCAACGCCGCCGGTTTCCAGGAAACGGACAGCTGCGTCACGCTGATAGGGTTCGCACACCTGTTGCATGTCAAACGATGAATAGACACGACTCGGCACCTGCAAACGACGCAAAAAATCATGCATCGCAAGCGCATTCATGACGGTTGCCAGCATCCCCATGTGATCGCCGGTGACACGGTCGATGCCGCTTTGCACCAGCCCGGCGCCACGGAAGATATTGCCACCGCCAATGACCAGGCCAACCTGGACACCCCTGGCGACGAGTTGTTGAAGATCAGCGGCAACGCGCTGCATGATCTCCGGATCGATGGCAGAATCGCCATTGCCCATGAGGGCCTCACCGGACAGTTTCAGTAAAATACGCTGGTAGCTCATTGAGTCATATCCTGTTGAGTCATATCCAGAAAAAAGGCGCCCCGTTCGGGACGCCTGTTCGGATCAGGAACCCTGGACTTGCGCCATAACCTCGGCCGCAAAATCCTCCTGTTTCTTCTCAATCCCCTCACCCACTTCGTAGCGCGTGAAGCCAATCACTTTGGCGCCTGCCTTTTCAAGCAGTTTGCCAACGGTAACATCAGGATCCTTGACGAAGGCCTGACCGTTGAGAGTGATCTCCTCGAGGTACTTGCGTACACGTCCTTCGATGATTTTGTCGACGATCGCTTCCGGCTTGCCGCTCTCAAGAGCCTGGGCACGGAATATTTCACGTTCGCTGGCGAGCTTCTCGGCAGGAACATCATCTGCAGAAACGCACACAGGGGTGCTTGCTGCAATATGCATCGCAATATCACGACCCAGTTCAGCGTCACCACCTTCCATATCAACAAGTACGCCAATGCGTACACCGTGACGGTAGGAGTAAACACCACCGCTGGAGTTGATACGAACGAAACGACGCACAGACATGTTTTCACCGATTTTTGAAATCAGTGCATCACGTGTCCCGGCAATTGTCGCCTCTTCACCATCATGCAGGGGCATCTCGACCAGTGTCTCGACATCTGCAACATCTGAGTTCAGGGTTCGCTCGGCAACTGCATTGGCAAAAGATGAGAAATTCTCGTCCTTTGCAACAAAATCAGTTTCACAGTTGACTTCAACCATTGCTGCTGACTTGTTGTCATCGCTGGCTGCAAAAACAATCAGACCTTCCGCAGCAATACGTCCAGCCTTCTTAGCGGCCTTTGCCTGACCGGATTTACGCATGTTTTCGATAGCAGTTTCGATATTGCCATCTGTTTCGACCAGTGCTTTCTTGCACTCCATCATGCCTGCGCCAGTTCTTTCACGCAGTTCTTTAACCAAAGACGCGGTAATCGCCATTACATCGACCTCGTAGAAATTGAATTAGGTTTGGGTTCCAGTAAGCTTTGCGGAGGTATTAACCTTCTGCAGGTGCTTCCGGAGCAGGTTCAGCTGCTGCTTCTGGAGCAGGCTCTGCAGCCGCTTCAGGTGCTGGTGCTGCAGGTGCAGGAGCACTGTCACCACCGGCTGCAACTGTTGCTGCACTGGCACGACCCTCAAGAACCGCTGCAGATGCGCCCTGTACATACAGCTGTACTGCGCGGATAGCGTCATCATTACCAGGAATGACGTAATCGATTGCATCCGGGTCATTGTTGGTATCAACGACAGCAATAACAGGAATTCCCAGCTTGCTGGCTTCTGCAACAGCATTCTTCTCGTAACCGCTGTCTACAATAAAGAGCGCATCGGGAATGCCGTTCATGTGCTTGATGCCACCGAGACTGCGGTTCAGCTTTTCCATTTCACGAGTAAGAGTCAGTTGCTCTTTCTTGTTGAAACGGGTTGAAAGGCTGCCATCCTCGCTCATGCTCTCAAGATCCTTGAGGCGCTTGATAGACTGCTTGATGGTTTTGAAGTTTGTCAGCATGCCGCCGAGCCAACGATGGTTGACATAGGGCATGTTGCAACGCTCGGCCTCTTCGCGAATTACATCGCGTGCCGCACGCTTGGTGCCGACAAAGAGAACTTTGCCGCCATTGGCTGCAAGGGATCCGATGAAATTCATCGCATCATTGTGCAGTGGCAGGGTCTTCTCAAGATTAATGATGTGGATCTTGTTACGCTCGCCAAAGATGTAGTTAGCCATCTTCGGGTTCCAGTAGCGGGTCTGGTGACCAAAATGTACGCCTGCTTCAAGCATCTGGCGCATGCTGATATTTGCCATTTTAAATAACTCCAATATCGGGTTGGGCCTCCATGTATCCCGACTTTCAACCTGCGAGAGGCACCCAGAAAATCGTGTCGACACATGTGCGGATTAACTTCACTGAAGCGACTTTGCTCCATGAAGGGCGCGATTTATAGCATAATGCGCGCCCAATCTCAATCTTTACCGAATAAGAGTCTGTATAATCGGCAGCAACTCGCAACAGGGCACACAAACAAAATTATGGCAGTCACAATAAAAACGGCAGAAGAAATCAACAAGATGCGTATCGCTGGGCGACTCGCAGCTGATGTTCTGGACATGATAGGCGAACACGTCAAAGTCGGCGTGAGCACCGAGGAACTCGACACTATTTGTCATGACTACATAGTCAATACGCAACAGGCGATTCCTGCCCCGCTGAACTATCACGGCTTCCCGAAATCGATCTGCACATCTGTCAACCACCAGGTTTGCCACGGCATTCCGGGCGGCAAAAAACTCAAGAATGGCGATATCATCAATATCGACATCACAGTCATCAAGGATGGTTTCCACGGCGATACCAGCCGCATGTTCATTGTCGGCGAGGGTTCAATTCTCGCCAGGCGCCTGATCGACGTCACCCGCCAGGCGATGTGGAAAGGCATCGAGATGGTAAAACCGGGTATTCACATTGGCGATATTGGCCATGCGATCCAGGCTCTTGTCGAGTCCAGCGGTTACTCGGTCGTACGCGAGTATTGCGGCCATGGCATCGGGCGAGAGTTTCACGAAGACCCGCAGATTCTCCACTATGGCACACCGGGTAACGGCCTCGCCCTCCAGGCGGGCATGTGTTTTACCATTGAGCCCATGGTCAACGCCGGCAAACGTCAAATTAAACTGCTTCCCGACAAATGGACAGTCGTGACCAAGGATCGCAAACCCTCCGCCCAGTGGGAACACACGCTGGCTGTCACTGAAGATGGATTCGAAGTCTTTACCCTGGGCGCCTGGGAACGTAATTAAACAATGCTTCCTGCTGAAATAGAGCTCCCACTCCTGAAGAGACTCACTTCTGCAGGAGAAGATATCGGCGAGCTTAAAAGTTGCATCGATGCGATCAACCAGGCCCTGCTGACGGCATTCAACAAGGGCACCCCCATCGATACCAGCATTACTGGGCGTGCACACCTGGTCGACAAGCTACTGCAGTCGATCTGGGAGCAGAAATGCAGCCCAGATTGCGGAGCAGCCCTGATTGCTGTCGGAGGATACGGCCGTGGTGAACTGCACCCCTCCTCGGACATCGATCTGCTGTTCCTGGTAGAAGAGTCTCTTCAACAGGAGAGCGAACAACAGATTTCTGCCTTTATCACCCTGTTGTGGGACATTGGGCTGAATATAGGCCATAGCGTTCGCACGCCGGAAATGTGTGCCACCGAGGCAGCGAATGACATCACGGTGACCACTGCCCTGATGGAATCCCGCCTGCTGGCTGGCAGCGAAAGCCTCTACACTGAAATGCAGGCTGCTACAGGACCAGACAAGGTGTGGCCGCCCGATGCCTTCTTCCAGGCCAAGCTTGAAGAACAACAGAGGCGTCACAAAAAATACGATGATACCGCGCACAATCTGGAACCCAATATCAAGGGCGGCCCTGGCGGCCTGCGCGATATCCAGATGATCCAGTGGGTCGCGAGGCGCAAATTCGGTGTGACATCACTCGACGAGCTGGTCGAACGCGGCATTCTCACCGAGGCCGAGTTCAGATCGCTTGAACTGGGTAAAAAACACCTGTGGCGCATTCGTTTCATGTTGCACACAATTACCGGGCGCGAGGAGGATCGCCTGCTGTTTGACCTGCAGCAGAAACTGGCAGCAGCATTTGAACACCGGGACAATGAGGCCAACCTCGCAGTCGAGCAATTCATGCAGAAGTACTACCGGACCATTGCCCGACTGCAGCGTCTCAACGAGATTCTCCTGCAATACTTTGAGGAATCGATCCTCAACGCGGATGAGAAGCGTGAGATCACCGTGCTGAACCGCCGTTTTCATATCGTCAATGGCTACATCGGGGCTGTCGACAGCCAGATTTTCAGCCACAGGCCCCTGGCACTGCTGGAGATCTTTCTGCTCATCACCCAGCATTCGACTATCCGTGGCATACGCGCCTCCACGATTCGCCTGATACACGAGCATCTGCACCTCATCGATCGTCGTTTTCGTAACGACCCAAAGGCAATCAAGCTCTTCCTGCAGATTGTCAGCCAGTCTCATGGCGTCTACCGTGTACTGCGCAGCATGAACCGTTACGGCCTGCTGCCTGCCTATATTCCTGCCTTCACCAATATCGTCGGGCGCATGCAATACGACCTGTTTCACGTCTATACAGTCGATACGCATACCCTTTTCCTGATTCGAAATATGCGACGCCTGACAGTTCCTGAACTGAACAGTGAATTCCCGCTGGCGAGTGAAATAATGGCTTCAATCGAACAGCAGGAGAGCCTGATTCTTGCCGCACTGTTTCACGACATCGCGAAGGGCCGTGGCGGTGATCATTCGGAACTCGGCGCAGTTGATGCACTTCACTTCTGCCGCGCGCACGCATTACCCGAGCAGCAGGCGCACCTGATCTCCTGGCTGGTAAAAAACCACCTGGTGATGTCGATGACTGCGCAGCGCAAGGACATAGAGGATCCGGACGTCATCCGCAATTTCGCAAAGCTGGTGATGACGCCGGAGCACCTCAAGCACCTCTACCTGTTGACATTGTGCGACATGCGCGCAACCAATCCGAAACGCTGGAATGGCTGGAAAGATACCCTGCTCAAGCAGCTCTACCGGCACACTCTCAGAGAGCTGAACAATCCGCAGTCGGAAGCGGATGATTACTCGGAACTGCAGAAGAAGCAGACACAGGCACGCGAGCAGCTTGAAAGCCAGGACCAGGAAGCGGTGACGCAGCTATGGATGCAGTTTAGTACTGACTACTTCCAGCACCATAGTGTGCATGAGATGGCGTGGCATGCTGATGTCATTCTCTCAACCCCTGAACAGGACTACCCGCAGGTTCGCATCCAGTGCGAAATGAAACCGGGTGCGAGCGAGATTCTCATCGTCGATATCGATCATGACAACCTCTTCGCCATTATCACCTCGATAATAGACCAGTGCTCACTCAACGTAGTCCAGGCGCGTTG
>NZ_MPRK01000077.1 GCF_002021095.1 Solemya elarraichensis gill symbiont
AGCAGCTTGCGTGCCTCGGCCAGCTGCGCCTCGACTTTAAGACGTGACTGCAACTGCTCCTCGAGTTTCTGCTTCTGCTCCTCGATCGGTGAATCATCACCGCTGAGCGACTCGGCCAGTGCCTCGCGACGTCCGCTCATCTGTTCTATCTGGTTACGGCTGCGCTGGCTGCTCTCCTCGAGACTGCCGTGCTGTGAACGCATCGTGGATAGTTCCACCGAGAGCTTGTGGACCTCTGCTCTTTTCACTGTCACCTGCTGACGCGCCTGCTCCAGCTCTTCCCTGATTCGATCACGCTGCTGAACCAGTGCCTCGCGCTTCGAACTCATGGTTTCAATCACTTCCAGCGCTTCGTAGAGACGTTCTTTGGAGCTCTCGATAGTCTCATTCCCTTCCGCAATCATGGCATTGAGTTCCTGGTGTTCCTGCTCGACTGTCTCAAGGCGTTGCTTGAGGTGATCGGCGCGCGCCTTTTTTGCACTCAGTTGCGAACGGGTGTCCGCAAGCTCGCGGTTGACCTGGTTGAAATCCTGCTGCTGCTGTTCGCGTTGCGCTTCTGCGGATGCAATCGCCTCGCCATGCTGCTCGAGTTCTTTAACCAGGCTCTCCACCCGGCTCTCAAGCTCAGACTGGGTTTTCTGCAGTTCACGAATCTGCTGCTCACGCTCAAGAATACCTTTCTGTGCACCGGCTTCGCGGCCGAATCGCATCCAGTTTTTGCCGATCTGAATTCCGTCTACGGTAATAAAGGATTCGTTGCCCTTCAATTCATTGCGACGTGACAGCGCATCATGCAGGCTATCAGCCATACGCACACTGCCAAGCAGAGCCGACAGGTCCAGTTTTGAATCGACCTTGTTCAACAGGGAATCATCAGCAACCTGCTGTGAACCGCCCGCGCTCTCTATCAGTTCAACAAGCCCTTCCTCGAGATCGACGACGGCACCGCTGTAACGGCTGAAGTCATCAACACAGATCGCCTGCAAGTGCTGGGCAAGCACGGTCTCGACCGCCTTGCGCCACTCGCTGCTGACATCAATCGACTGTGCCAGGCGTTTGCCCTCGGCGAGATTCTGCTTTTGCAGCCAGTCGGCACCTTCCCTGCCCTCTGTTGCGGCAGCCTGCTGCAGTGCTTCCAGCGATGCAAGACGCCCTTTACTGCTCTGCAGTTCAGCACGCGCATCATTCAGCTTTCTGTTAACCGACTCCTGTTCCAGGCGCATATTGCCAATACGCCCGATTGCCGCATCAAGAGCGGACTGTTTCTCTTCGAGTCTTGTCTGCGCCTCGCGTTGCTTGTTTTCCAGCGTGTCTATCTCATTGACGAGGTCAGGGGCTTGCAGGCGTTCGCGCTCTTCACTATTGCGCTGGAGTCGCTGTTGCAGTTTTTGCGCCTCTGATTCGATATGGTTGATTTTTGTTCTCTCAACCTGTGCAAGCTGTGCCGGCTCATTTGCCTGCTGGTTAAAACCATCCCATTCGGTCTGCCAGTTTTGCATGGCTGTTTCTGAGGCCGCCATCTGTTCAGACGCTTCACGCTCCTCTATTTCGGCTGCATCCAGTAACGGCTGCTGGGTCAGGAGTGTGGTGGCGATTGATTCGAGGCGGTCCTCGTCCTGCTGGCGTTCGCGATTAAGCTCTTGCAAGGATGACTCCATCTGGCTCAGGTCAGCCTGCTGCCTTGCACGTGATTCGAGCGCATACTGAATCGTCTGCTCCAGCCTCGCGATTTCGGCGCCAAGTGCATAGAACTTTCCCTGCACCTTGTTGAAGTTGTCATTCGCATCCGTATGATCGCTGCGCAGCTGCTCAATCTCTGACTCGATCTGGCGTTGCGTGGAAATCTCCGCCTCAAGCTTGTTCTCCTGGGCTGCAATCTCACGCTCATGCACATCGAGTTCATCGTGCATCGATTTCCAGCGCAGGGCGAGACATTCACCACGTAACTGGCGCTCTTCTGCCTTGAATGTCTTGTACTTCTCAGCAGTTGCTGCCTGGCGCTCGAGATTCTTGAGCTGTTTTCCAACCTCCTCGATCAGGTCATCGAGGCGTTCGAGGTTTTCCCTCGTGTGGCGAATGCGATTCTCGGTCTCGCGGCGGCGCTCCTTGTACTTGGAGATTCCGGCTGCCTCTTCGAGATAGACACGCAGTTCTTCCGGACGCGCCTCGATAACGCGCGAGATCATGCCCTGCTCGATAATCGAGTAGCTGCGCGGACCAAGACCGGTACCTAAAAAGAGGTCCGTAATGTCACGCCGACGGCAGCGGGTATTATTCAGATAATAGTTTGACTGGCCATCACGTGAGACCTGGCGTTTAACCGAGATTTGCGAATAGCTGGCGTATTGACCGCCGGCACCACCGTCACTGTTATCAAATATCAGCTCTATCGAGGCAGTACCAACCGGTTTGCGTGAACTCGAACCGTTAAAGATGACGTCTGCCATCGATTCGCCACGCAGCATTTTGGCCGAACTTTCGCCCATGACCCAGCGCACGGCATCGATAATATTCGATTTACCGCAGCCATTGGGGCCGACGACTCCAACCAGGTTTGTGGGGAAATCAGCAGTGGTCGGGTCAACGAATGACTTGAACCCGGCAAGTTTTATTTTTTCCAAACGCATGGAGCGGTAGCATACTGAATGTAGCGCCTGTCGTCTATATCTGTATAAGATTAAAAAAGCATCGTAAGTTATTGATTGAAAATGACATTCGATAAGTTCTTTGAATATAGATATAATAGAGGGCAATTTTTTCGACAGGGAATAAACCGATGTCCACCAAGCCAGGCAAAGAGCTTGAAACTTTTGACAACCCAAACCCGGAACGCGACTACACAATCCGCATCCGCATGCCGGAATTTACATGCCTGTGTCCAAAAACAGGCCAGCCCGATTTCGCCGAACTACTGCTTGAATATGTACCGGATCAACTCTGCGTCGAACTCAAGTCACTCAAGCTCTATATATGGGCATTTCGTGAACAGGGTGCTTTTCACGAAGCAGTCACCAACGAAATGCTGGCAGACCTGGTTGCGGCCACCAATCCACGTTTTATGCGTCTGACTGCTGACTTCAAAGTGCGCGGCGGTATCTACACACTGGTCACCGTTGAACACAGGGATGAAAACTGGGTTGCGCCACAAAAGGTGGAGCTACCCTGAACCATGTTTGACTGGGACGATCTTCCGCAACGGATATCACAACGGCTGACTCAGGCCGATGTGACACCGTTGCAGGAAAACTTCCCTCCCGGTTTTTTCAATGCGCCGCCAAAAGCTGCCGCAGTATTGATGCCGCTGATCCGCAAGCAGGATGGCTGGCACTTTCTCTTTATCCGTCGCAGCCAGCACGACAAAGACAGGCACAGCGGCCAGGTTGCCTTCCCGGGTGGACAAGTAGACCCCGGTGACAGGGACTCACATGCAACGGCACTGCGTGAAGCGCATGAAGAGATTGGCCTGCAATCGCATGCGGTCGATGTGCTCGGTTCGCTCAACAGCTATCGAACCATTAGCAACTTTGAAGTTACAGGAGTCGTAGCACAGGTCACATCGGCTTTCACGGTATCACCGGATCCAAGAGAAGTTGATCGCGTCTTTACCATACCGCTCGAATGGCTGGCTAATCCCGACAACCTTGAAAGACGTCCACGACTGCTTCACGGCATGCAGCAACAGACAGATGTTCTTTACTACCGCCGTTACGACAATGAACTACTGTGGGGTGTCACTGCTCGTCTTGTCGATAGTCTGATGAAATCACTCTAGTAGAGAAAGAGTTTCTGTAGCTTCTATCTTCGGGTGACAAGCCTTTTTAATGTAACTAGTCCGGGCTTTGTGTCAGTCTGATCTCAAAAACGAGCGGCCAGTTTTTTCCGGTAACAAAGAGTCTTTTTGACTCGGCATCCCATGCAAAGCCGTTGATCACATCAACCTTGTCAGGCTTATGCAGGTCCTTGCGAAGTAGCGACAGATCAATCGTGGCAGTTACCTCGCCGGATTGCGGATCGATGATGACGGCACGATCTGTTAACCAGATGTTGGCGAAGATTTTATCTTCAATCCACTCAAGTTCATTCAAACGGTTAACCGGTTTACCATCCTGGGAGACGTTAATGCTGCGCTCCGGAACCACTCCGAAGGGGTCGAAAAAACGGATCCTGCTGCTGCCGTTACTCATCAACAACTGCCGACCATCGCTTGCCAGCCCCCACCCTTCACCACTATAGAGTGTGCGTCCTGTCTCCTCCATACTCTCTGGGTCAAGTTGCAACATGACACGTGATTTCCAGGTCAACAGGTAGTAGGAAGCACCATGTTTTGCCATGCCTTCGGCAAAATAGTCGGCATTGACAGCCACGCGCTGTTTTGCAGCAAAAGCACCGGGTTGATATCGCTGGATGTAGCTTTTTCCGTAACCGCCCGAACTCTCAACCAGGCCCTTATCGAATAAAAAGCCCTGCGTGAATGGCCTGCCTGGATGAGGATGTTGTTTGACGATTTCGATGCCCAGTTGCTCGACTGACCACGCGTCTCCTCCCATCATGAGAAGTAGAAGTAAAAGAGTGACTCTTGTTGCAATGGGCTTGTTTATTTGAGTCAACATCCTTGTTGTCTATGAACGCAGTCCGATACCCTTGTTCAGCAACCTCATGCTGAAAGAGGCAAGCACAGCAATAAAAAACAGGATGATGACAAATGCCCACGCGATGTTGATATCCGATATACCAATCAGCCCGTAACGGAAAGCATTGATCATGTAGAGAATCGGGTTTGCCAGTGATGCCATCTGCCAGAAATCGGGCAGCAACTGAATCGAGTAGAAAATACCGCCAAGGTAAGTCAGCGGTGTCAGCACGAAGGTCGGTACGATAGCGATATCGTCAAAATTCCTTGCGTACACGGCATTAATGAAACCGCCAAGTGAGAACAGTACCGAGGTAAGGAAAAAGACCAGCAGTGTGACCAGGTAGTTGTGTACCTGCAGGTCGGTAAAAAACATCGCGACAATGGTGACAAGTACGCCTACCACCATGCCACGCGCCACTCCTCCGCCGACGTAACCGGCAAGAATGACCCAGTTCGGCACCGGCGATACGAGTATCTCCTCTATAAAGCGACCGAACTTGGCCTGGTAGAAACTCGATACCACGTTGGCATAGGAGTTGGTAATGACCGCCATCAGGATCAGGCCGGGAACGATAAAGTCGATGTAGGCATAGCCGTCCATCTCACCAATACGTTCGCCAATCAGTTTGCCGAAAATTGCAAAGTAGAGCGCCATCGTAATGCCGGGCGGCAGCACTGTCTGCACCCAGATACGGATAAAACGGTTGAACTCCTTGATGACAAGAGTCGTGAACGGTGTCCAGACATTGGTTCTGAAATTCATCCTTCGGACTCCTCTACCGGGTGACGGCTCTCCCGGGTCATCTCGAGGAACAGCTGTTCAAGACGGTTCTGCTTGTTACGCAGACTCAGCACCTCGATATTTTGCTCAGCAAGGCTGCAGAAGAGTCGTGTCAGGCCGCACGCCTTGTCGACGGTAACCTGCAGGGATTGCGCATTGCGCAAGGTGACGCTGTAGTCCTCTATAGTTGGGGCCTCGCTGACCGCCACATCTATATCGAGAACAAAAATCTCCTGCTGGAGACGTTCAAGCAGCACATCTATTGAGCTGTTTTCAATGATGATGCCGTTATCGATAATGGCGATATTCCGGCACAGATTCTCTGCCTCTTCAAGGTAATGGGTGGTAAGGATAATTGTTGTTCCTTCTTCATTAATTTTGCGCAGGAACTCCCACATCGACATACGAATCTCGATATCAACCCCGGCTGTCGGTTCATCGAGAATCAGCAGTTTTGGATCATGAACCAGTGAGCGCGCAATCAACAGGCGGCGTTTCATTCCACCGGAGAGGTTGCGTGCGATGGTGTTGCGCTTTTCCCACAGGTTGAGTTGCCTGAGGCGCTTTTCAGCTCGTTGCGCAGCATCGCTTCGTTCGATGCCATAGTAGCCCGCCTGGTTGATCAGAATTTCGATCACGGGTTCAAATTGGTTGAAATTAAATTCCTGTGGGACCAGGCCGATGTGGCGTTTAACACCGAGCAGATCAGTGTCAAGATCATGGCCGAACACCTCGACCTTGCCATCGCTCTTGTTAACCAGTGAGCAGATGATCCCGATGGCGGTTGATTTTCCAGCGCCGTTGGGACCAAGAAGCGCAAAAAAGTCTCCGCTCTCTACAGTCAGGTCAATACCCTTCAGGGCTTCCGGACCGCGCGCGTAGGTTTTGCGGAGATTTGTAATTTTCAGAGCGGGCATGTAACGGCTATCGAAATCAGACAAGCAGCAATGATAACTTATCAGGAGCGCTTTTTGTCGTCTGAATCGAGTACCAGCGAGGCAGCGTTGATACAGTAACGCAGCCCGGTTGGTTGCGGGCCATCCGGAAACAGGTGGCCAAGATGCGAATCGCACTTTGCGCAGTGAACCTCCGTGCGCACCATGCCATGACTGGTATCCCGGTCCTGCTCGACTGCGTCATCATTCAGCGCCTTGTAAAAACTTGGCCAGCCGGAACCTTAATCATACTTGGAAGCAGAATCAAACAGCGCTTCACCACAACAGGTACAGCGATAGACTCCATCGGTTTTTGTCACGTTATATTCACCCGTGAATGGCGCCTCGGTACCCTTCTGACGACAGATTCTGAACTGTTTGCTATCGAGCTGTTCACGCCACTCATCGTCAGGCTTCACTATTTTCTGTTTCATTCCATGGGCTCCTGATCATTTTTGTAATCAAGCGTTTTAATCATGCTATAATCTCGGGCTGACAAACTGTTGTTAACTTTACAGATACAAGGCATGGCAAAAGAAGATTTTATCGAAATGGAAGGCACGGTCACCGACACCCTTCCCAACACCACTTTCCGCGTTGAGCTGGAGAATGGTCACGTTGTTACTGCACACATCTCTGGCAAGATGCGCAAAAACTACATTCGCATCCTCACCGGCGACAAGGTCACAGTGCAGCTGACCCCATACGACCTGACCAAGGGCCGTATTACGTATCGCGCCCGCTGATATCTATCTTCAGCTCGCCATCCCGGCGGCTGATTTTTACATCTCCACCAGACGCAAGCTTGCCAAATAGCAGCTCTTCAGCGAGCGGCTTCTTGATCTGATCCTGGATCAGGCGGGCCATTGGGCGTGCCCCCATTTTCGGGTCATAGC
>NZ_MPRK01000078.1 GCF_002021095.1 Solemya elarraichensis gill symbiont
CCTTTGGCGCTGGCGCACGTCAGAAAAACAGTCTCGCCTAGTGGCTACCGGGGACTACGCGCCTTCGATTCTCTCTCCTTGGCGCGCAGCGGATGAGTTCGTTGTCCTGCTCTCTGACCTGGAGCACCCGGCTGACGCCGGTGCTGTTGCACAACGTATTCTTGAGCAGTTCGACGGTGGCTTTGAAGCGGGTGGTCTGGTCCACCCTATCTATGCCAGCATCGGGATTGCTGTCGCGCAGAATGAGTCAGGAGAGGAATCCACATTATTAAGAGACGCTGAAATCGCAATGAACGAAGCAAAGCGTGCTGGTGGTAATACTTTCCAGTTTTTCACCGATGAAATCTCGCCAATAGTGCACAGGAGTCAGAAAATAGAGAGCGGCCTGTCCGAGGCGATTGAGAGTAAAAGCTTCCATCTCGTCTACATGCCGATTTACGATTGCCAGACACTCAACATTGTCGGTATTGAAGCCCTGTTACGCAGTAACCATCCATCGCTTGAAGGTATTGGTCCGGACGAATTCATTCCTGTTGCCGAAGCAAAAGGGCGTATCAAATGGCTCGATGCATGGGTGCTCGAGAATGCCCTGCAAGAATTAACAAGCCTGCAACAGCTTGGTTTTGATGGCGTACTATGCGTCAACATGTCTGGTGCCGAACTGCACACAGATAAATACCCCGGGATAGTTGCAAACACTCTCAAAAAGCATGATATAGACCCAAAATATCTTGAAATCGAGATAACCGAGACAGCGCTGGTTGCAGATAATGTCAAGAGTGTCGAGATACTCCGGCGCCTGAGAGAGCTGGGCCTTACACTGTCGCTTGATGATTTTGGTACCGGTTACACCGCATTCAGCCAGTTGATCAACTATCCGATCAATAGCCTGAAGATAGATCGCTCATTTGTCGCCGGTATTTTCAGTAAAGATGATACACGCAGAAAAATGGTGGAGATCATTCTGAATCTTGCCGAAATCTATAAACTGCGTATCGTGGCTGAAGGCGTGGAAACCCGGGAACAGTTTGAATACCTGAAAAACATTGGCTGTCACCAGGCCCAGGGCTACCTCTTCTCCAAGCCCCTGCCAGCATCGGAGCTGGTACTCCTGCTTGAAAAACAGGAACATTCAGAAGCAATCTAGAGCCTGTTTACCACGCTGGATATCGCATCCGTCACCTTATGCAGTTGCTCAGTCTTCATAACGTAGGGCGGCATCGCATAGAGCAGTTTTCCAAATGGTCTGAGCCAGACACCTTCACCAATCAGTGCTTCCTGTACGACTGAAACATTCAGCGACTCTTTCATCTCAACCACACCTATGGCACCAAGAGAACGTACATCTGCAACTGCATCAAGAGTCCTTAGTGGTTCCAGTGCATTGCTGAAATGTGACTCGATTAACTGCACGCGATTCTGCCAGGGGCTCTCGAGCAACAGCTCGATACTGGCATTGGCAACCGCACAGGCGAGCGGGTTTGACATGAAAGTCGGTCCATGCATAAAAACCATGTCATCACTGCAAACGCCTTTGGCCACTTTGTCTGTGGTCATGGTCGCAGCGAGTGTCATGTAGCCACCTGTGATCGCCTTGCCGACACAGAGAATGTCCGGAACCACGTCTGCATGTTCGTACGCGAATAATTTACCGGTACGACCGAAGCCCGTCGCGATCTCATCGAGTATCAGTAGTACATTATGTTGATCGCACAGTTCACGTACCTTGCGCAGGTAGTCCGGATGGTAAAAACGCATTCCCCCCGTACCCTGCACGATCGGTTCGAGAATGACTGCAGCAATCTCATGACTGTGCTTGTCGATTAATTCAGCAAAACCGGAGATGGCATCATCCGACCAGGGTTGGTCCGGAGCGATGTCAGGTCGTGGCGCGAACAACTGCTGTGGCAACATACCCTGAAACAGCTGGTGCATACCGCCAACCGGATCACACACGGACATGGCGCCAAAGGTGTCGCCATGGTATCCGCCACGCACAGTGAGAAAACGCTGTTTGGCTGGCTTGCCAACACCCTGCCAGTATTGCAGCGCCATCTTCAGCGCTACCTCGACGGAGATTGATCCGGAATCGGCCAGGAAAACATGCTCAAGTGGTTCTGCCGTCATGGCAACCAGCTTTTGTCCAAGTTCGATAGCCGGCTGGTGCGTGAGCCCACCAAACATCACGTGCGACATGGCATCAATCTGCTGCTTTGCAGCCTGGTTGAGCTGCGGGTGGTTATAGCCGTGAATGACGCACCACCATGAAGCCATGCCGTCAATGACCTGACGTCCGTCGTCAAATGTCAGCATAACCCCGTCTGCTGATGAGACGGGGTATACAGGAAGGGGCCTGGTCAGGCTTGTATAGGGATGCCAGAGATGGTCGCGATCAAAGTCACGCTTGGCCTGATCGAGTTGCATTGCAAAGATCGCCCTATTTCTTGCTCTTCTTGTTTTTACTACTTTTTTCTTTGCTTTTACCTTTGTTTTGTCGGCTTCAGCCTGTTTCTTCAGCTTCTTTTTCAGCGCCTTTTTCGCCTTTTTGATCGCATCTTTTTTGCGTAAAGCGTCTTTCGCCCTTTGCTTGGCATATTTCTCCAGCTTCTCCCGTGTATCACGGTTTTCACTGCGCATTTCCTTAATCGCGTCTATAGCCTCATGACGGGCCTTTTTCGCTTTAGTTGCAGACCGGGATGCCTGTATTGCAGCCTTTGTAGCCTTTGCGGCAGACTTCTCTGCTTTTTTGATAGCAGCCTGAAGTTCAACCACGCGTTTACGGCTCTTGGTGCTGCTGTTTTTTACACTCGCCATTACGCCTCCCCTTTGCCATAGACCGTTTTCACAGAACCGCAGATCAGGGGGTCCGGCTCACTGGCGATGGAGGTATCCTTGTCAGGGTAGTCGAGGTTGTAGAGAAAATGACGCATACATGCAAGACGCGCACGCTTCTTGTCATCCGACTTAATCACTGTCCAGGGTGCATCTGCAGTATCTGTGTAGAAGTGCATCGCCTTCTTTGCTTCAGTATATTCATCCCAGCGGTCGAGTGACTGGATATCGATCGGACTCAGTTTCCAGTGCTTCAGCGGGTCATGACGACGCGAGTGAAAACGGCGCAACTGTTCCTGCTGTGTAACCGAGAACCAGTACTTGTAGAAGATGATCCCGGAACGTACCAGCATACGCTCGATCTGAGGCGCCTGGCGCAGGAACTCAAGATACTCTTCATCGGTACAGAAGCCCATAACACGCTCTACACCGGCACGGTTGTACCAGGAGCGGTCAAAGAAGACCATTTCACCCTTGGTAGGCAGATGCTGGATATAGCGCTGGAAATACCATTGACCAACCTCTCTCTCGTTCGGTTTTTCGAGAGCAACCACGTGTGCGGCACGAGGATTCAAGTGCTCCATAAAACGCTTGATCGTTCCACCCTTGCCCGCAGCGTCTCGTCCTTCAAAGACACCAAGAACTTTCTGACCCGATTCCTTAACCCATGCCTGAACCTTGAGCAACTCGGTCTGCAGCAGGCGCTTCTCATGCTCGTATTCTTTTGTCGTCATCTTTTCAGGATAGGGATACTCACCCATTTCGTAGCTGATACGAAGCAGCTCTTTTGCAGAAATAACGCTGGGTGATTCGAGCACTTTCTTTGGATTGGTGAGTTTTTCCATCACCTTTTTCAGTTCTTTATCAGGGACGTTGCTGGACATCTCGAGTCGCTCCTTTTTTTAGTCAATTTTTTAGGCGTCAAACTAATTATTATAGTGTATATAATCGATTGTTTTGATCGAAATCAGGTTTTCTTATGCACCAATCGGTAATCCGCTTGGGCGAGGTAATCTCTTTCACGTTTAAGATCAACATTGGTCAAAGGATGAGCATCAAGCCATCCATCGGGAAAGGTGAGCCTGACCTGCATACCATCGACATCAATCCCAACTTCAGGTCCCGATTCACGCGGACGACCCCGATGCAGCAAAGCGGCCAAACGTAAAATAACGCAAAGCCTTGAACCCGGAGTCTGCGCGGTTTCAACCAGTTCCAGAAAAGTATCGAATCGGAATTTCTTGCGGTGATTGAGAACCAGTGTGGCAAGCAACTCTTGCTCAGGACGTGAAAATCCGGGCAGATCAGCATTTGCAAGAATATAGGCACCGTGCTTCTGAAAACTGCTATGCGAAACCTGTAAACCGATTTCATGCAGCAGGGCCGCCCAGCGCAGCATCCTCTCACGCTCCTCACCCAATTCCCACTGATCAGCAACCTGATTGAAAAGCTGAAATGCAGTTGCTGCAACTGCTTCAGCATGCGGTCGGTCGATACTCCAGCGCTTCAGAGCAGAATCGACAGTTGCGTCACGCACATCCTCGCGGTTGATACGACCGACAAGATCGTAGAGAAGACCTTCGCGCAGGGCAAGGTCCGAAACACGCATATGCGATATATTCAGCGCCTCGAATACGGCAATCAACACTGCCAGACCACCCGGTAGCACAGGCGCCCTGTCCTCTTTCAGTTCCACCAGGCTAAGACGGCTGATATCTCCCTGTTCGATAACAGCTGAACGCATTTCGTATAACGCATCGAGTGTCAGTCCGCTATCACACCAGCCCTCCGCCTGGGCGATATTTCTGATCGCCTTGATAGTACCCGAGCAGCCAACTGCTTCTTGCCAATCGCGCTTACGGAATTCATGTGCATATGGGTGGATCGTCAGACGCGCAGCCATTTCTGCCTTTGCCATACGTGCTTCGGAGATTTTACCATCCTCGAAATACTCCCGGCTGGCACTAACACAGCCTATATGCAGGCTCTCACGAATCTCGCTGGCCGCTCCTTCACCGACAATCAGTTCTGTACTGCCACCACCAATATCGACGACCAGGCGTTTACCTTCACGTGTTGCCCGCCCATGGGCAACGCCAAGAAAGATTATTCGCGCCTCTTCCAGTCCCGAGATAATTTCAATCTCATGGCCAAGCATGCGTTCCGCCTTGCTGACAAAGGACTTGGAGTTTTTCGCGACGCGCAGAGTATTGGTTCCCACCACGCGCACTGAACCACGCGGCAAATTTTTGATACGCTGTCCGAAACGCTCCAGGCAGTCGAGTGCTCTTTTGCGCGTCTTTTTGTCGATTTTGCCATTCTTGTTAAGGCCACCACCAAGCCGGACCGACTCGCGCAATTTATCAAGAACTGTGAGCGTGCCTGTTTCATCCAGGCGCGCAACAATCATGTGGAAACTGTTTGATCCCAGGTCGATTGCCGCGACTACATCCGGCTTGTCCTGTTGCATTATTCATCCTGCAGAAAATAATAATAATTCAAGGTCAATGATGCGTGATTTAACATCTTTAAGCAAAAGTTGAATCTCACGATTGATAAATTGATAAAAAATCAATAAGATGACCGGTTTTTCCCGCCCAATAAGGCGGAAAAACAGATAAATGCACTCCATTTAAAAGTGGTGCGGAGAGAACGACCGATGACCGGGACCCTGATGACAACCTATGCGCCCTTGCCTGTCACCTTTGAAAGGGGTGAAGGCGTGTGGCTGTGGGACACGCAAGGCGAACGCTACCTGGATGCAGTTGCCGGTGTTGCAGTATGCAACCTGGGTCACGCTCACCCGGCAGTAGCAGACGCAATCTGCACACAGTCAAAGCAGCTGATGCATACATCCAACCTCTATGGTATTGCCAACCAGGAGCGCCTCGGTGATGCGTTGACATCTTTAAGTGGTATGGACCGCGTCTTCTTCAGCAACTCGGGTGCCGAGGCCAATGAGGCAGCAATCAAGCTGGCGCGCCTCTATGGCAACAAGCGCAACATCAGCAATCCGACCACGGTAGTAATGGAACAGAGTTTTCATGGCCGCACCATGGCAACGCTCACGGCAACTGGCAACCGCAAGGTACAGGCTGGTTTTGAACCACTACTGAAAGGTTTTGTTCGCATCTCCTACGGTGACCTGGATGCACTCGAAGCACTCTCCGGCAACCCTGATATCGTTGCCGTACTTGTTGAGCCTGTGCAGGGTGAAGGCGGCGTCAACATTCCGCCAAGCGGTTACCTGTCAGGCATCAGGGCACTTTGCGACAGCAACGAATGGCTCATGATGACTGACGAGATCCAGACCGGCATGGGCAGAACAGGTCGTAACTTCGCATGCCAGCATGAAGAAATACTCCCCGATGTCATGACACTCGCCAAGGGCCTTGGTAACGGCATGCCCATCGGCGCCTGCCTCGCCCGTGGTGAAGCGTCCGAACTTTTTGCCCCCGGATCACACGGTTCAACCTTCGGTGGCAACCCGCTGGCCTGCGCTGCGGCACTTGCTGTCATCAATGTCATGAACAATGAATCGATTGCAGAAAATGCCGAAAAGCTCGGCGAATATATCAGCAACAAGCTGTTTGATGCGCTTGATAGTGATGATGCGGTAATTGCAATCCGTAACCTCGGCTGCATGATCGGTATCGAGCTGGCATATCCTTGCGCTGAACTGGTGCGCTTGGCCTTTGAACAGAAACTGCTCATCAATGTCACTGCAGAACGTGTCGTGCGCCTGCTGCCGCCCCTGACAATGACATTTGCAGAAGCTGACCAGCTGTGTGACACGCTGGCTTCACTCATTCAACAATTTCTTGCTTCGCAAGATTAATAATTAGTAACTCGCAATGACTCAAAAACGCCATTTTCTTACCCTCAACGATCTCAGTTCCGAAGAACTGCGCCAGCTTATTCAGCGCGCATCTGAACTGAAACAGATGAGAAACGCCGGTGAGGACTATCGTCCATTCGTCGGTAAAACCCTCGCGATGATTTTCGAAAAGTCGTCAACCCGCACCCGCGTTTCATTTGAATCCGGCATGGCACAATTTGGCGGCCATGCACTGTTTCTCTCTCCGCGCGATACACAACTTGGTCGCGGTGAACCAATCGAAGATACAGCACGCGTCATCTCTCGCATGGTCGATATCATCATGATTCGTACTTTCGAGCACGACAAGGTAGAACGCTTTGCGGAATATTCGGATGTACCTGTCATCAACGGCCTGACTGACCTTGTTCACCCTTGCCAGTTACTCGCTGACATGCAGACCTGGCATGAACACCGCGGTGATATTAAAGGTAAAACAGTCGCGTGGATCGGTGATGGCAATAACATGTGTCACTCTTATATCAATGCAGCGATCCAGTTTGATTTCCAGCTGAATATTGGCTGCCCTGAGGGT
>NZ_MPRK01000079.1 GCF_002021095.1 Solemya elarraichensis gill symbiont
TTTTCCTTTGGCGCTGGCGCACGTCAGAAAAACAGTCTCGCCTAGTGGCTACCGGGGACTACGCGCCTTCGATTCTCTCTCCTTGGCGCGCAGCGTTTGTGTCGCTGTGCGACAGGCTTAATGTTGAAAGCGCGCGGTGGCGCGCACCCACCCTACTTTCTTGTGCTGACAAGAAAGTAGGCAAAGAAACAGCTCCTTACCGGCGCCTGGTCACGCGCAACTTGATCATCACAGCGTGAAAAAAACTCGCGATCTTCGATCACTCAAACAGTTTTTCACTTCTCCTGTGATGCCCTGCGCTGCGCACTAGCGCCGATAACGGAGAGTCCTCACGAAGCAATTTCCATTGCTTCGTCATGCCGACTCAATACCAATACCACAATATATATCGGGTACAAACAGCTGGATCCCCCCTTCCCTGCGTCTTGTGGCATCCGGAATGCTGTGTTATATCTAGTCCATGCTCACGCAGATGAGCAAACATAATAAAGAATCACCGCTAGTTGGATAGGATAGAAATGAATAGAACACTCACCTCCGTGATCATCCCGCCTATGGGCGCATACCGCTATGGTTGCGGTACATCGTGCGCAGCCCCAATCTCGGTTTTCTGGCTGGCTGGCGTTGTCGCCATCATCTACTCACTGTTTGGCGGACCTGCTGGTGCAGATGGTGTCGATTTCTACACCCTCGCCCTTGGTGTTGTCATGTGGTTCATTGCTTCAATATGGACCCTGCTGACTATGAGTGGTGTCGCGGAAGATCGCTGCAGTCCACTTAACAGCAAGGTTTCACCGACGGTCGACGAAACAGACCCGATGGATGAAGTACGCAGGGCGAAACAGGGCTAGGTATAACTGGCTGACTAATCAGCCTGCCGGTCTTTTGACCTGAGCCAGGCAAGTTTCTCGGCAATTTTCTGTTCAAGTCCACGATCGACCGGATAGTAGTAGCGACTACCCTCCAACTCTTCCGGCAGATAACTCTCTCCCGCCGCATAAGCATCCGGCTCATCATGTGCGTAGCGATACTCTTTGCCGTAATCGAGCTCTTTCATCAGCTTTGTCGGCGCATTGCGCAAGTGCAATGGCACTTCCAGCGAGCCTGACTCCTTGGCCTCACGCATTGCAGCCTTGTAGGCAAGGTAGGCGGCATTGCTCTTCGCCGCAGCTGCCATGTAGATAATCGCCTGTGCAATTGCCAGCTCACCTTCGGGAGAACCTAACCTCTCCTGCACTTCCCACGCATCGAGAGCCAGGCGCAGTGCACGCGGGTCGGCATTGCCAATATCTTCCGATGCCATACGTACGACGCGACGCGCGATATAGAGCGGATCGCATCCACCATCAATCATGCGGCAGAACCAGTAAAGGGCACCATCCGGTGAAGAACCACGTATTGATTTATGCAGCGCGGATATCTGGTCATAGAAGGCCTCACCACCCTTGTCGAAACGACGCACCCGACCGGCAACCAGTTCAGTCACCGTGTTTGGATCAATCACATCCCCGTTGCACAGATCGGCAGCTATCTCCAGCAAGTTGAGTGCGCGTCGTGCATCACCATCAGCCGCTTCAGCTATCAGCTCGATCTGCTCCATCTCGATCTGCAGTTTGCGTTTGCCAAGGCCGCGCTCATCATCACTCAGGGCCTGCTCCAGCACTTTGATGAGTGATTCCTTGTCCAGCGCCTGCAGAACGTAGACACGCGCACGTGACAAGAGTGCATTGTTGAGTTCAAACGAGGGGTTTTCTGTCGTTGCGCCAACGAAGACGATGGTACCGTCTTCGACATGCGGCAGAAAGGCATCCTGTTGCGATTTGTTGAAGCGATGTACTTCATCAATAAAAAGCAACGCGCTCTTGCCCATCTGGCGCAGCTGTTTCGCCCTGTCGACGGCAGCGCGGATCTCCTTGACGCCCGAGAGCACTGCGGAGAGCTTGATAAACTCGGCTCCTGAGTGTGTTGCCAGCATCGACGCAAGCGTCGTCTTGCCGGTCCCGGGCGGACCCCAGAAAATCATTGAGTGCAGACGATCACTCTCAATCGCCTTGCGTAAAGGGGTATCTTCACCAACGATTTTGATCTGCCCGCGAAACTCATCGAGTGAACGCGGACGCATACGGTCAGCAAGCGGGCGGTAGCCAGCCTGTTCACTGTCGCTGTCGAAGAGGTCTTCCATCAGTGCTGCCAGACGTCCATCGAGGGAGGTGTAACGAACTTGAACAGTTCACGGTCAAGTGCGGGATTACGCTTTACATCAGAAAAGATAAACCGGGTTGTCTGTCCAAACTTGTCCTGCATTTCGAGACTCGCGAGTTGCTCGCCACTGAAACCGATGCGCACCAATTCAACCTGGCTGTCAGCCTCTTTCGGTGCGAGGTCGGTCCACTCGACTCCGCCATCCGATGAGCTGCCAATGACAGTGAAATGGGTTTCCACTCCTGCCTCATCAGCAAGCAACTGGGCTGGTGTACCGCGCAAGGCGGTCTCCTGGGATTGGTGCGATACCTGTTCCAGGTCGCGATCGAGCAGCCACACACGATTGCCGTCAGCCACGATCAGTTGCGCCTCGTCACCCTCGTAGTCCCAGCGAAACTTGCCCGGCCTGCTGAGATAGAGCACACCTTTCTGGGAGTGAGTGACTCCATCATCACTTTCAATGAACTGGGAAAAATCTGCCTTGAGAGTTTTAAGACCACCAAGAAAGCCCTCCACTCGGGAGGCGTCTGCCATCGCTGTATTGCATACCAACAGCATTGACAGTATTACTGCTATTTTTTTCACATTGACTCCGTGTCGTTTGCCGGTGTGCCAGGCCAGGTCGCCTGTTACTCAACCGGTGGCGGTGCAAGCACCGTCCTGTTGCCGTTATTCTCCTGCGCGGAGACGATACCGATACGTTCCATCTCCTCGATCATTCGAGCAGCACGGTTGTAACCGATCTTGAGACGACGCTGTACACCCGAAATAGAGGCACGACGCGTCTCGGTGACAATCTGTACTGCCTCATCGAAGAGTGGATCCACATCCTCGACATCCACACCTGACGCTTCAGCAGATAGACCCGGGATCGGCTCCGAAGGTTCCTCGAGAATTTCGTTGAGATAACTTGATTGACCATGTTTCTTGATAAATTCGACCACTGCATGCACTTCGTGATCATCAACGAAAGCACCGTGCACACGTTTGGGTATACCCGACCCGGGTGGCAAATAGAGCATGTCACCATGGCCAAGGAGATGCTCGGCACCCTGCTGATCAAGAATGGTTCGTGAGTCGACACGCGAGGAGACCTGGAAAGCAATACGTGTCGGAATATTCGCCTTGATGAGGCCGGTAATAACATCAACCGAGGGGCGCTGGGTTGCCAGCAGCAAGTGAACACCTGCAGCACGCGCCTTCTGCGCGAGTCGTGCAATCAGCTCCTCAACCTTCTTGCCGACCACCATGATCATGTCAGCAAACTCGTCGACGACCACAACGATATAGGGCATTTTTTCCAGTACAGGCGCCTGTGGCAGCTCTGCATCCTCATCCAGTATCAGGTTGGGATCAATTCTGAAAGTCGGATCGGTGAGCGGTGAACCTGCCTTTTCGGCATCGACTATCTTCTTGTTGTAACCGCCGATATTGCGCACCCCGAGTGCAGCCATCAACTTGTAGCGACGCTCCATCTCGGCGACACACCAGCGCAGCGCATTGGCTGCATCAGACATATCGGTGACCACCGGGCACAGCAGGTGCGGAATGCCTTCATAGACCGACAGTTCGAGCATTTTCGGGTCGATCATGATGAGGCGCACTTCATCAGGACGGGCCTTGAAGAGGATACTCAGGATCATCGCATTAACGCCGACCGATTTACCCGACCCCGTGGTTCCTGCAATCAGCGCATGCGGCATGCGGGCAAGATCCGCAACTGTCGGATGACCCGCAATATCCTTGCCGAGGCTCACTGTAAGAGGCGACTTCGACTTGTCATACTGTTCCGAACGCAGCACCTCGCTGAGATAGACGATCTCGCGCTGCTCGTTGGGAATCTCCAGGCCGATATAGCTCTTGCCGGGAATATTCTCGACCACGCGCACACTGATAGTGGACATGGCGCGTGCCAGGTCATTGGCAAGACTGGTGACCTTGCTGGCCTTGGTACCGGCAGCAAGTTCGATTTCGAAGAGAGTAACAACCGGACCCGGATGGACATGTTTGACCAGCGCCTCGATACCAAAGTCTGCAAGCTTCAGCTCAACCAGTCGTGACATCCCCTGCAGCGACTCCTCGGAGTACTGCTGGACACGTTCCTCAGGCTCATCGAGAAGTGCCAATGGCGGCAGTTCGGTGTTGGGATCAGGTTCGAACAGGGTGACCTGCTTCTCTTTCTCGACACGCTCACTCTTGACGATTTTCTGCACCTTGGGCTCGATACTCGGCAATTCACGTTTCTTGGCGCGCTGCTTCTCGACCTTGAGTGCCTCGCTGCGCTTCTTCTTCGCGACTTTCGCCTCTTTCGCCTCCTCCTGCTTCTCCTTGCGCAATTCGAAAAGGCGTTTGATCCAGGCAAAGAAATCGAGCGTCATACCGCCAATCCAGTCCATCAGGGCAAACCAGGAGAGACCGGTGAAAAGTGTCAGGCCTGCGAGGAAGAGTGCGGCCAACAGGAGTGTGCCACCCACCGGGCTGAGTGTTTCAACCAGGCCGGGAGCAATCGCCTTGCCGAAAATACCGCCAGCACCATGGCTGAGGCCAAGACCAAAATCCGTCAGGTGCAGGGCACCAAGGCCACAGCCACTGATAATGGTTAACGCAAAACCACTCCAGCGGATCAGGAAAAGTGGCGTATTGAGGTGATCATCAGGCGTGCGCTCTTTCATGAAAAGCCAGCCGCTCCACACGATCATGACAGGGAAAAGCAGTGCGAAAATCCCGAAAAAGGCATAGAAAACATCGGCAAACCAAGCGCCTGCAGGGCCACCTGCATTATGAACACCGTCGCGTTCACCGATAAAGGACCAGCCTGGGTCATCAGGCGAATAGGATAGAAAGGCAAGCAGGAAATAGGCTGCTATAGCTATAACCAGAACAAAGGCACCTTCGCGCAGACGCTCCCTGATTCCCCTGTTCCCGATGTTTGCACTATTGCTCAACGACAATTATCTCCCCTGCTGTGGTGAAGAGCGCTTTACCCGCACCCCGCCATTCCGTAAAATTTATATATATCTTATATGGTGATGCAGAACAAACTGCAATCATTATCCTAATCTGGAGAATTATACATGAGTGAAACCCGTCATTGCCGCCTGTTAATCCTTGGATCAGGCCCGGCCGGATACACTGCCGCTGTTTACGCCGCACGAGCCAACCTTAACCCGGTTTTGATCACCGGTATGGAACAGGGCGGTCAGCTGATGACTACCACCGAGGTGGATAACTGGCCCGGTGATACCAACGGCGTACAGGGCCCGGAACTGATGGAACGCATGCGCCTGCACGCAGAGCGTTTCGATACTGAAATCATTTTTGACTGGATCAGCAAAGTCGACTTCTCCGAGCGTCCTTTCCGCCTCACCGGCGACCAGGCCGAATACACCTGCGATGCATTGATTATCGCCACCGGCGCATCCGCCATGTACCTCGGGCTCGAATCGGAAGAGGCGTTCAAGGGCAAGGGCGTTTCTGCCTGTGCGACCTGTGATGGTTTCTTCTACCGTGGCCAGAAAGTCGCTGTTATCGGCGGTGGAAACACTGCCGTGGAAGAGGCACTCTACCTCTCGAATATCGCCGAAGAGGTCACCCTTGTGCACCGCCGTGATTCACTCAGGTCTGAAAAGATACTGCAGGATCACATTCTTGAAAAGGCAGAGAACGGCAACATCAAGATTGAATGGAACCATGTGCTCGACGAAGTACTGGGCGACAAAACCGGTGTTACGGGCATGCGCATCAAAAATGTACAGGATGACAGTACCAAGGATATCGACCTGCAGGGTGTTTTCATTGCGATTGGCCACAAGCCGAACACTGCCATGTTTGAAGGCCAACTGGAGATGGATAACGGTTACATCAAGGTAAAAGGCGGATTCAATGGGCATGCCACCCAGACATCCGCTCATGGTATCTATGCTGCCGGTGATGTTATGGATCACATCTACCGCCAGGCGGTCACTTCAGCCGGAACCGGCTGCATGGCTGCACTGGATGCAGAGCGCTTTTTTGACGGCCTCGAAGAAGATTGATGGATAACGGGGTATAACAATACTCATCTCACTCGAAGGAACTGACCCGGCAACGCCATTTCCGGATCCGGAAATGGCGGAAAAAGAGCCGGATGGTCTTCTCGCAGCAGGCGGTGACCTTGAGCCCATCCGGCTCGTCAATGCATATAGCTCGGGAATTTTCCCATGGTACAGCGAGGGCCAGCCGATCCTGTGGTGGTCACCGGACCCGCGTACCCTGCTCTTCCCGGGCAAGCTGCATATATCGAGAAGCCTGGCGAAACGCTTGCGCCAGGGGCGTTTCGAAATCTCTTTCGATCTCGACTTCAACCGCGTGGTCACTGCCTGCGCGACTGTTGCACGCAAACAGCAGGACGGTACCTGGATCGTCGATAAAATGCAGGCTGCCTACAAACGCATGCATATTCTCGGTTTCGCCCATTCGGTCGAGGTGTGGCAGGATAAGGAACTGGTAGGCGGACTCTACGGCATGTCTGTCGGCAAGGCTTTTTATGGCGAGTCGATGTTCAGCCTCGTGCCAGATGCATCCAAGGTCGCACTTGTGATGCTGACGAAACGCTTGCAGGCATGGGGGTTTCATTTCATCGACTGCCAGGTTGTCACCAGTCACCTGGTATCGCTGGGAGCCGAGACAGTTGCACGTGACGATTTTCTGCAACTCAATCAACTGGCTGTAGAATCAGAGGAGCAATTTGAATGGCGACAGGAGGCGATAGCAACAAATGATGCATGATGAGACAAGCGTCAGCGTCACCCTCTATGTTGGCGTTCCGCACCAGTGCAGCTATCTCGATGACGAGACCACGACACTGCATATCATTGATCCCCAGTTCAGTATGAATTCCGCTTTTTACGGCGGCCTGCTGGCACAGGGTTTCAGGCGCAGTGGAGCCTGTAGATAATTCTGTGTAACTGCCCTGTTCAAATATGGTCAATGAGTCGATCTTCAAACTCGATCATAAAACGATTTAACGCTGCTTTCCA
>NZ_MPRK01000080.1 GCF_002021095.1 Solemya elarraichensis gill symbiont
TCGATCGACAATAATAACCGACGAATTAACTAGTTAATAAAACAATATATTCAGGAATCTATTTCCTAAGCATTCATACTCAAGTTTTGGAGGAGTCATGAAAAAATCATTAACGGCGCTGGCGATCAGCGCCGCACTCGTCGCACCTGCGTTTGCCACCAACGGTATGGCGCCGGTCGGTATCGGCCAAATGGCAAAAGGTATGGGCGGTGCGAGTATCGCATACCCACAGGATTCACTGCAGGGCAGTAATAACCCGGCAGGTATGGTTCACCTCGGCAACCGTATGGATGTCGGTATTGAAATCTTTATTCCGAATCGTGGTTTTTCTACTACCGAAGCAGGTTTCTATGATCCGGGCGTTGAACCTGGCTGCGAAGTTTCTTGCGGTGAGGCAACAGCACCCGCTTTAGTTGGCGATTACAATGGAAATGGAAGCGGTGCTATGGAGTCATGGTTCCCGATTCCTGAGTTTGGCTACAACCGCATGATCAACGACGACCTTTCGGTTGGTGTTTCTGTCTTCGGCAACGGCGGCATGAATACTACATACAGAACAGATCACCCGTTTTCAATTCTGCAGTCTCCCTCTTTCAACGAAATGGAAGCACCACCATGGGATGATGGTCCAAATGTAGGCATTGACCTGATGCAGCTTTTTGTTACGCCTAGCATCTCTTACAAAGTCAATGACAAACTATCTGTCGGTGCAGCATTAAACCTCATCGCAGCACGCTTTTCTGCTGATGGTATTGCAATGTTTGGCGGCTTCTCAGCCGACCCTTCCAACCTGTCCGATAATGGTAACTCTTATGCCTACGGCGCAAGCCTCAGGGTCGGAATGCAGGCCCAACTGAGTGACGCTGTCACTGTTGGTGCAACTTACCAAACAATTGGTAAGATGAGCGAATTTGATGAGTATTCAGGACTCTTTCCAGATGGCGGCACCATGGACATCCACGCAAACTGGGGTGTTGGTATTGCGATCAAGGCGACCGACAAGCTCGATATTGCCATGGACGTGATGCAGATTCTTTATGGCGGCACCAATGCAATGGGTAACAATCCGAACAGCGTTGACGTAGCAGCAGGAGGCAGTCCTGCTGCCTGCGATGATCCTGCCGACACATGTTTTGGTGACAATGATGGTCCCGGTTTTGGCTGGGGAGACCAGACTGTATACAAGCTTGGTCTTGCTTACCAGTACAGCGACGATCTGACCCTGCGTGCAGGTTACAACTATGGTGAAACCCCCGTTGATCTTACAGACTTGGGATTCGCCCTTAACACGCTTGCGCCCGGCATCACCGAACATCATGCAACATTTGGCTTTACCAAATCATTGGGTGACGGTGCCTCTATCACTGGCTCATACATCCACACCTTCAACAAAAAGCAGGATGGAACTTTATCATTGCCATCGCCTGATGGCTCATATGTAATGAATGACGGTTACCTTGAAATGTCACAGAACGCCTTCGGCATCGCATACAACAAAACTTTCTAATAACAATAATGATTATTGGCCCGCCTCGTGCGGGCCTTTTTCCCTCTGTAATTTCTCTGTTGGAGGAGAACATATGAAAAAAACACTGATTGCTGCAGCACTGATTGCTGCACCACTGACAGCAAACGCCGGCTTCATGGACGCTGACTGGGCCGCCATGGCCTGCGATGCATGGAATAACAACAGCACCCTCACCAATGAACTGGGCGGCGACTGGGCCGGCAACAACGGCGGCCGCGGCTACAAGCTGATCCTATCCTATCGCGGCAAAGACAACGATGGAGCAGCACCGTGTGGTCAGGCCTCAAGGGTTCAGATGACCATTGAAGACCAGGGCGGCAAGGCGATGTGTACCTATGGCGGTGCACCGGATGCCAAGGCGGCTGTTTTCGACAAAAGCATGGACTACGAGATGCATGCCAGCGACAAGAACTGGGCCAAAATGGGCACCGGTGAGACCGGTGCAATGGGCGCCATGATGTGGGGCAAGCTCAAGTTTAACGGCCCCAAGATGGAGGCCATGAGTGTCATGGGGCCTTTCAATACCTACCTGCAACTAGTTGACGACGTTCGTGAAGATGCAGCTGCCATCACAGCTGGTAGCTGCAACTAACCTAACGGTTAATCACAACTAAGAAAGGGGGGCATTTGCCCCCCTTTTTTATACCATGCTCTACTTCCCTACGGATTTCGGACACCAGGTCCGGATCACTGCCTGAATCCCTCCCAAGTGCAAGCACATCACGGATAGTCCACATAACCGGGAAAACCTCTTTACAACAAAAATGTTGTGCACTGATAAATATCATTGCATTTTCCATGGAGCTTTACTATATTAGCATTATCTAATTTTGTAATAGCAAATTATCCCGGCTGTTTCCTGGGAGGGAAGTGGAAATTATGTTTTGCACACACTATAGAAGCGAGATAGCTCGCAATAACAGAACACCGATAGCTGTCACCTTCGGCTGGGCACTGTTCGGCCTCGCACTTATTCTCAGCTTCAATTTCTGGCTAATCAGCCTGATAGGACTGGGACTGTTAGCATTCAATGGCTACCACCTGGTGAAAAGTGCAATCGCCATCGCATGCTGCATGCGTCAACGCAAGCGTGAGAAAAAAAGGACCGGAATCGATCCAGGCCAATGCGCAATCAACTAACATTTCGACCGGTACGGGCTTAGCACCATACCTGACGACCAATTGTCGGAGTCTTGTTCTGGACTCCGACAATTAATCTATTCTATCTGGGTAAGCCCCGCTACCCATCATCATGTATCATTAAAAAAATCCGCCGGCAATAGAGCGGAATACGGATAAATGATGATGAAAAAAACAGACACCACCGCCAGCACGACTGCGAACCAACTCCATACAGCAAAAGTACTACTCTCTTCAAAAAACTTTACCAGGGCCGAACAACTCCTGAAAGAGATTCTGCAAGTCGAGAGCAAAAACCCGGAAGCGCTCGACTTGCTTGCAAAGATTCTCTACCTGCGTGATGAAAAGAAGGCCGCAAGAAACCTGTGGAAACAATCGCTGAAATACGCAGGCCAACCCGAGGTCTTATTTTCGAATCTGCATACATTTCTGCATGTACTCCGCCAGGAGGGGAACCTCAAGGCCGCCGACAAGCATGCCTCCATGAAGCTGCCAAAATGGCCTCAAACACACGTACCTGACACGCAGGAACGGGACAGAATCATTGAGCTTGCGAATCTACTGGCCAAATCCGGACAACTGGAATCTTCACGCACCCTGCTGGAGCAGATTGCCGCAACACTTCCGGATGACGTCGAAATCATGGCCTCGATAGGCATCATCCAGATGCTGCAAGAGCAGTATGCAGAAGCACTGAAGACATTTACCACGGTCGACCGTGCAATACAGCCAAGGTCGGACCTAAGCCTGCTTGCAAGAATCTATCAGGCAGCAGCTGCACTGGACAACAAGGAACTCATGCTTACCACTGCAGAGCGCGCCACGGATGAGCACCCATTTCATAACGCCCCGAAACAGCCAGGACAATCAAAAAACATACTCCTTATTTATCCTCACCCCAACCTTTCAACCACAATCCAGGCCGACGAGCGCGGTTCACAATTCAGTGGCAACTATCCGAGCCAGTTGAGAGAGCGACTTTCAGATGAATTTCATTTCTCATCCATATTGACTGCTACAGAGACAAGCAGGAAAGCAACCGACAAACTTCCCCACCCTGACTTGATCATCAACAACGTTGTCAATGCCGAGTCACTTATTTCATTGGGTGATTTGTCGAGCCTTTGTGATTTTATTGACAGCTTTAACGCCCCAGTCATTAATCATCCACGCAACGCCATCTCTGCCAGCAGGAATCAAACAATCAAGCTGATCGACGATATTCCAAGTGTCATTGCACCTAGCACAGTCCGTTTTTCAAAAATTAATAAATCTCATGCCGACCTGGTTGATGAGATCGAGTCTCAGTTCGATTATCCCTTTATCGTCCGCACTCTTTCTGCCCAGGAAGGAAAGGGGATGTCAAAGGTTGACAACAGAGAGTCGCTGGCTCAAGCGCTGGATGAAAAACCGACTGATTTCTACGTGACTCAATTTGTCGAAAGCCGACATGAATCAGGACTTTACCGCAAGATAAGAGCCGCCGTTGTCGGCGATGAAGTCCATGTTATCCGAGTAGATCATAGCACTGAATGGAAAATCTACGGACGCACGAAAAAAGACCAAATAATGGTCAACTTCCATCAACAACGACCGGAGTTTCTTGCTGCTGAAGATCGAATTTGCACCAATCCGTATGAAGAGCTTGGACAACCTATTATGCAAGCACTTGAAGAGATCGGACGGAGAATTCCACTGGATATATTTGGTATTGATTTTGACGTTACCAGCGAAGGAAAATTTCTATTCTTTGAAACCAATGCCACAATGAATCTATTATCAACTGCAGACCCTTCTGTACCCTACTCTTTAGATGCTGAAAAACGTCTTCTTACTGCAATCAAACACTATATGCGTAGCTTAATAGAAAAGGCTTCGTAACCCTGTCATCAATCATTGTACTTTGTAATAGTTATTCAGGGCCTGTGTGCTTTATATAAAATTTCTATTTTCGCAAGAATGACGAAGATAGAGGAAACAATGCCTCACACCTGGTGCAAACGATTCATCGCCAGCGCCATATCACCTGCAATAATCGCAGGCAACTCATCAAGCGCACGATCGAGTGCGCGCTCGATCTCGATGGAATCCTCTTTCGAGGCTGGTTTGAGGACGTAATTCACGACCTGGCGCTTATCGCCCGGATGACCAATACCGACGCGCAGACGCTGGTAATCAGGCCCCAGTACCTTATGAAGGTCACGCAAGCCATTATGACCGCCGTGTCCACCGCCCGATTTGAGGCGTATCACACCTGCGTCCAGGTCGAGTTCGTCGTGAACGACCAGCACTTCTTCAGGTTTGATCTTGTAGTAATGGCACAGGGCGCCAACGGCCTGGCCACTGCGATTCATGAAAGTTGCCGGTTTCAGCAACCAGCACTCGTTGCCACCGTCAGTTATCTGCGCAGCAACACCATGAAAGCGCGACTGCTCACGGAAACTGGCATGGTATTTTGAAGCAACAGCATCAGCAAACCAGAAACCGGCATTGTGACGCGTATTGGCGTATTTTTCGCCCGGGTTGCCAAGGCCGGCAATCAGACGGATGGGGAAATTGTTACTCACAGGAGGAAAAAGCACCGGAAGCCGTATGCTTCCGGTGCATGTTCCGAATTACTCTTCGGTAGCTTCTTCATCGCCTTCAGCAGCAGCCTCTTCACCGCCTTCGACAGCTTCTTCTGGCTCCTTCTCTATGCGGGCAGCAACGATGGCAAAGATTGCCTGGTCGTGATCCTCGCCAAGTGCCAGCGCAGGAATTTCCACACCTTCAGGCAACTTGATTTCGGAGAGGTGAACAGAATCACCAATATCGAGTGTAGCTACATCGACAGAGATGTACTCAGGCAGGTCTTTCGGCAGACAGCTAACCTCGACCTCTGTGACGTGATGAGAAGCGATACCGCCAGCCTTGACACCTGGTGCAATCTCTTCGTTCTCGAAGTGCAGAGGAACAGACATCTTGAGTTTCTCGCCGGATTTGACGCGCAGCAGGTCAAGGTGCATGACAAAAGGCTTTGCCGGATGACGCTGCAGGTCCTTGAGTACAACTTTCTGCTTCTTGCCATCGACAGTGACGGTAAGAATGTGCGAATAGAAGGCTTCCTGATCGAGGTGAAGCACCAGTTCATTGTGGTTAACGGAAATCATCTCCGGCTCTTTGTCAGAACCGTAAATGATTCCAGGTACCATACCCGTGCGACGCAGGCGGCGGCTCGCACCCTTTCCTGTATCGCTGCGGGATTCCGCATTCAAATTAAAATCTACAGCCATGGTTTTCTCCCAAAATTGCTGATAAAAAACATCCTCTCTTCCCGCGACCAGAAAAGAGAGGATTCCAGTTACGAGCCTTTCGGCTCGGTTAAATCAGTCCACGAAAAGTGAACTGACAGATTCTTCGTTGCTGATGCGACGCATAGTCTCCGCCAGCAGCCCTGCAATATTCAGCTGCCGGATACGTTCACATTTACGCGCCTGCTGTGACAGTGGAATCGAATTCGTTACCACCAGTTCATCAAGTACCGACGCCTCGATATTATTAACCGCCGGTCCGGACAGCACCGCGTGCGTACAGTAGGCCAGTACCTTGGTAGCACCATGCTCCTTGAGCGCAGCAGCTGCCTTGCACAGGGTGCCGGCTGTATCGACCAGGTCATCGATCATTACACAGGTGCGCCCATCGACATCACCGATAATATTCATGACCCGCGCCTCGTTTGCGCGTGGACGACGCTTGTCGATAATCGCCAAATCAGCATCATCAAGGCGCTTTGCCAGCGCACGGGCACGTACCACGCCGCCGACATCAGGCGACACCACCATCAGGTCCGGATACTCACGCAGCCAGACATCCTGCAGCAGCACCGGTGACGCATAGACGTTATCCACCGGTATATCAAAAAAGCCCTGAATCTGGTCAGCGTGCAGGTCCATTGTCAGGACACGATCAGCGCCTGCAGCACTGATCATTTTCGCTGCCAGTCTCGCCGTAATCGGCACTCGTGCCGAACGCGGACGTCGATCCTGCCTGGCGTAACCGAAATACGGCATCACCGCGGTGATGCGTCCTGCCGATGAGAGCCTCAGGGCATCAATCATCACCAGCAGTTCCATCAGGTTGTCATTGGTTGGCTCGGAAGTCGGCTGCACGATAAAAACATCTCGTCCGCGGACATTCTCCTGGATCTCAACCATGATCTCGCCATCACTGAACTGACCTACAACCGCCTTGCCAAGTGGCTGGTTCAGATGCTGCGCGATTTTGCTCGACAGTTCCGGGTGAGCATTCCCGGCAAATACCATCATGCCACTCACAACAATCACCTCTCTCGGTTGATGTTCAAGTCAGGTACTTCTAAATATGGCTGGGGCGGCAGGACTCGAACCTGCGATGCCGGAGTCAAAGTCCGGTGCCTTAACCACTTGGCCACGCCCCAAAAAAACTTCTCTTTGAATTTCGAGTCCTGCCATTTGCAACAACTCGAAACTCGCTATCTCTACATGTTCGGGCGATTCATCCATGAAGCATCGCCCA
>NZ_MPRK01000009.1 GCF_002021095.1 Solemya elarraichensis gill symbiont
CGAGATCGACATCGCAGTGGCACCAATACCGTAACCCCACCAGCCGTTGAAGCGCCGGCGCTGTCGAGACAGTACCTCGTAACCTGCAACGCTGAGCATAATACTGCCGAGTAGCAGAACCATCCAGAATGCCTGTTCCGCGAAGATGATTTTCAGCACATAGCCGAGCAGGATCAGCTGCACCGCGCTGCGCAGTGCCGCGATAAGAAACTGGCGGCCGACGCCAAGGTGCAGGCGCCAGGAGAGAAAAGCCATCATCAGAATCAGTGCCGAGGTGATCGCCAGGTCAAATGGTGTCAGGATAATCAGGCTCATCACTGCTCCTCCTGCCGGCTTGCTGCGAGAAGGATTTCTCCGTTTCTGCTTTCGAAGTGACGATCGCCAACCCGCTGCTGTTGTGACTTGTCATGCGTAATCCAGATGACGGGAGTTGCATTTGCCTGCTGATATTCACTGATCAGCTCTTCGACCACCGAGGTGTGGTGTGCATCAAGGTTGGCGGTCGGTTCGTCGAGAAGCAGTGCACGAGGTTGATTAGCCAACAGCCTGATTATCGCAAGGCGCTGTTTTTCTCCGGAGGAGAGGTGTGATACCGGTGATTTAAACAGGGACGCATCGAGCCCCAGCGAGGCGAGCTCGATAGATATGCGTGACGGAAAATGTGCACTGACGTGATCTTCCCACCAGTGGCTGACTGCAGGCAGGTATCCAGCCATGCGTCGCCATTCAAAGGCTGGTGTAAGTGATCTTTGCGTATCATTGATCCAGGCATCGCCAGAGGTGTTCGGGTCGAGGTCGATGATTGCACGCAGCAAGCGGCTTTTACCACTGCCTGAGGGACCGCTGAGGGTGACTGTTTCCGAGCTTGCAAGCGTCAGGCTCCATGGCGCCTGTAAACCGTTTGAAATTCCTTCGAGTCGGAGCTCAGGCATGCTTGCGGATGAAAACCAGGTCCCAGACACCGTGTCCAAGTCGCTGGCCACGCTGTTCAAACTTGGTGAGCGGGCGTTCATCGGGGCGTGGGGAGAACTCGCCTGCGCCGGCACTGTTACTGAAATAGGGTGATGCGGACAGCACTTCCATCATCTGTGCAGAATAGTTTTCCCAGTCGGTGGCGGCGTGAAAAAAGCCTCCGGGGCGAATCACGCGCGCCAGTTCCGAGACGAACTCCGCTTTGAGAATGCGACGCTTGTGGTGGCGTTTCTTGTGCCAGGGGTCGGGAAAGAAGAGCATTACGCCCTGCAGGCACGCATCAGGCATGGCGTGCAGCACCTCGACGGCATCATGCTTGAGCAGGCGCAGGTTGGTGAGGCCGAGTTCATCGATCCTGAGCAGCAGGTGACCAACGCCAGGTCCGTGTACCTCGACACCCAGGTAATTGATTTGCGGGTGGTGCTGCGCATAATGGGCGAGTGACTCGCCATTGCCAAAACCGATCTCCATCACAACCGGATTGTTGTTGTCGAAAATCTGCTGTGTGACAAAAGGCTGCGCCGGATCGAAATCGATTCCCCACTTGCGGCCACAGGTTGTCGAAGGCGTGCTGCTGACCCGTGGTCAGGCGTCCCTCGCGCAGCACGTAGCTGCGTATCGCGCGGTGATGTTTTTGCTCTTCAGGCATGGAGCGCATGATAGACCCAAAACGTGCTCATTGCACGGGTCTGTATAGTTGTCGAAAACGCGCCACGCTGAAACCGTCCATGCGTTGTCCGTCAACAAAGATCAAGGGCACGCCACGTGCCCGGTAACGCCTGAAGGCATCCATACCCTCGCGCGTCTTTTCCACGTCATATTCAGTGAACGGGATCTGGTGGCTGTTGAAGTAGTTTCTTGCCCTTCTGCAGATACCGCACCAGCTGGCGCTGTAAAAAATGACCTCGGGTTGTGTTTTTGCTCCCTTGGCGTGCTGCACCGATGCAGCTTGCACGCTCGCTGCTGCGGCCAGCAGCAGGAGCAGGGCGACAAAGATTACTCTTGGCATGGGATGATCTCTTCCAGTGTTTTTTCGAATTCAGTCGGGTTAAGCGGTAACTGCAGCACAGCGTGGAGTGGATGGATTTCCTCCAGCCTGGGAGCGTGGGCGATTTCCGACTTGTCGGCAAACAGAATTACTTTGGTCTCCTTTCGATGCCGCTGCAGTGCAATCAGCAGCACGTCGAGATTACTGATATTGACGCCTGCATAGTTGTTCCCATAGCCGTAGATAAACTCGGCGACGAGAATATCCGGCGGTGCTTTCTTAACCTGCTTGAGGGCCTTGCGGATGGAAGACGCAATCTCCTGCTCAATATCCAGGCGTTGATACAGCGCCGTGAAATTGGGATGGCGGGGCGATTCTATGACCGAGAGCAGCTGGCAGGACATTGTTGAATCCGTATGTGTGTTACTCCCACTCCAGTTCGGAGTAGACCTGCTGGGCATTCCGGCCATTCAGGGTTTCGTGGTTTTCCAGATAGGTATAGCTACTCAGGTCAACTTCACTGATGGCATCCATGGTTCCGCCATTTCCCATGAATTCACCAACTGCAGAGCGTATGAATGTGAGATAGCCACGTGTCACTTTTGTGGCTCGTTCGAGTGTCGTTACCGGGCCATGACCGGGCACGATGTGCTTTGGTTCGAGTGCGGCGAGCGCATCGAATACCTCGAGCCAACTGCTGCTGCTCGACATCGATCCCACTCCCAGCATGCGCTGTACGTAAATGATGTCGCCACTGAACACGACCTGCTGTGATGGCACCCAGATGAAGGAATCACCCGGTGTATGTGCTGCGCCTGCGTGGTAGATTTCGATTTTTTCCCCACCCAGTTCAAGCGTCATTTGCTCATCAAAGGTTTCGTCGGCGTAGACTGTCTCGGTGCCTTCGAGTCCCTCGTCGCCAACCAGGATGCCCAGTCCGATGAGTTGGTCTGTCGAGCGCGCCTGTTGATCTTCAACTGCCGCGCTGCTGGCTATCAGGCGGGCGCCGAGCGCCTTGAAGTAGCTGTTGCCCATCCAGCGGTGATCCTGTCCGCCGCTGTTGATAACTATCTTGACCGGTTTGTCGGTGATGCTCTTGATGCTGTTATGGAGCATTTCTGCTCCCTGGTATGTACCGCCAGAATCGATCAGGATGGCGCCTTCGTCGGTGATGATGAGCCCGAAGTTTGCGTTGTTGCCGAGGTTCTCTTTATCCCTGTTGGTTGTCGGTCCGATAATCGCGTAAATGGTGTCGCTGATTTTGACTGTCTGCAGCTTCAGCTCCAAAGGCTCTTCGGCCCATGAGAGTGATGTTGTGACAAGCACAACAATGGCTGTGAGAAAAAGGCTGCGTAGTTTCATTTTTTATTCCTTTGCGGCAAGTGTATTCGGTTCGGTATCCGGCATCAGCTCATGGAGCTGGATGCTTCCATCGATGAGTGCCAGTTTCTCTTTTCTGCTTAGCTGCTTGACCCTGTATTCCAGCTTGAGTGCGAGCCCGCGCTCGCCAACACGACTGGACCACGCCAGTTCGATCGGACCGCGCCCGCGCAGGTATTTTGCGCCCTTATTGTTCTTATGTTTATCGAGGCGGTTGTCGATGTCGGTTGTAATGCCTGTATAGAGGCTGTCGTCACCACATCGAATCAGATAGAGAAACCAGTCAGACATTCGGTATCATAATATGTTTATACAAGTCGGTCACGCAGGGAAAACAGGTATGCAAAGTGTAGAGGAGAGAATGGAGCAGCTGGAGACGCAGGCTGCTTTTAACGAAGCGGAGATCAATACCCTGAGTACACGCCTGATCGAGCAGCAGGGGCTGATCGACATGCTGTTGTCGAGACAGAAACAGCTGATCGAGCAGGTTGAGTCACTGGCAGAGAAGGGTGATGGTGCAGGCGGCGGGGTTGAGCTTCCGCCGCATTACTGACCCCCGGGCCCTGTTACCTTATCTCATCGAGTGGCAGGCAGGCGTAGTCTGGTGCCTGCAGGCTGCCGGCAAGTGCTATTTCCAGGGCAGAACTTTTTATGCTGCTTCCCTGTTTTGCCGTGATGGTTTTGAGGTAGATGTCCTTGCATCTGCTGCCATAGTAGCGCAGATCGATTTCATAGGGTTCTTCATCCGACAGCGCTTCCTGGTTGTGTGTTTCTGATGCGACAAGAAGTCTTCCACCCATGCGCATAAAACGCGCAACAGTTGCGTCGATATTCTGTGAAATGCCCGGTTCTGCGCCGTTAGCGTGTCTCAATACCACGCGGCATGAGGTGGCTTTCTCCTTTTCACCGAAAAAGTCTGCGATCACTTGCCCCTTTGCGCTGTTTGTCGTGATGCGTACCAGAGGGATGGAGCCTGAATTGATTTTTTCGGCTATAGAGGTCTGGTAGGAGGCAAATAGAATATGTGCAGCCGAAACAAACTTTCCTGCGGCCCGTTTCTTTTCAAGCAGTGATTTGCTGCACAGGTTTTTGGCTATTTCGACCAGGTAGTCTGGGGTGGAGAGGGCGGCCAGGGCTGTCCTGGTTTTGTTTATTGTCTCTGGAGATGTTTCTGCATCAAGTGCTGCCCTGATTGCTGCGATCTCTTCGAGGGTTGGCAGTCCGCTGTTTTTTGCCTTGCATACCGAGCTATCTTTCATCTTTTCGAGATAGCGGTCATACACATAGGCGCTGCCTTCCTCGAAATCGATTTTGCACCAGCCTTTTGCACAGTTTTCAGCCCTGATGCACTTGCTATCGGCAGCGAGTACACCTGCCTTGTCTGCGCTGGTGCTTGCGGTTTTACGCACATTGAGAGTGTCAGTGAGTGCGATTCCCGTCACACGATAATACGCCTCAGCCACAACCGTGGTTGTGGTTAGCAGCAGAATTGTCAGAATGAGTGTAAGGCTTCTCATTGCTTTGCGTGGATTATTGATAATCACTCTCTATCGCCGTTCCGGCAATGCATGTCATTGTGCCGACAAGAGATGTTGCCGGGGAAACGGCGCACAGTGTAAACAATTCCGTCTGCTGGTGAAAGCCCCGCAGCCGGACGGGGTAGCAACATCCCTGTTGCAAACTGCAGAGTCGGGCTATTTAGCGTGTCGTTCAGCCTGGTGCTGTGCAAATTCCTCGGGGCTGATCATGCCATCCTTGTTGGTATCAATATCCTCGAATGCAGGCGGCTGCATGTGCTTGCCTTTGCCCTTGTGATGCTTGCAGTAGGGATGACGTCCGGAGCCGTGTTCCATCATTGGACCGCGCATGGCACGCCTGCTCTCGCGCATGGCACGCCTTTTCGTCCGGTGTGCTTCCATTGCAGCTTTCATTTCGTCAGCGCTGAGCTCTCCATCGGAGTCGGTATCCATGTCACTGAACATCGGTGCTTGCCCCATATTTCTCATGCGACGGCCCATACGTGCCATCTTTTCAATGCGAGCTGCACGGCCGGTGTTGAACTCTTCTTCCGAGATAGTGCCACTTTCATCTGTATCGAACTGACCCATCATGTTCTTTTGGTTGCCCATTGGGCCCTTACACGCAAAAGCAGTGCACGAGGCCAGAATGGCCGAGGTAAGAAGAAGGGTAATCAGGCTTTTTTTCATCTTTTTCTCCTAGATAGATGTAAAAGGGTTCAGCAATTTTGAGTGTTCGCAGGCTCAACAGTTCAATTCAAACTGAACTATCGAGTGTGCGGGGAGATAGCGCGAATCCAGATACAGATGGACAGCTTTCATTTGAGTATCACCAGAAAAAATGGCGGGATCCCGGGTGACTCCGGCCCCACCAAATCCCCACGACTTATCTGTAAATACGCGATTTTCCTGCGGCCGGGTCAGCGACCATGACTGACTGCCGCATGGTGCGGCTGGTAATCATCTGGAGCCTGGTTATCAACTGCCTTTGTCCGCAAACCGGGCACTGGTAGCGAACCTGTTCCGTGTTGCGTTCCCTGATTGATTCCGCAATCATCATGGAGTTGTGGCAATGTGTACAGTGCATAACTGTTCTCCCGTAATCCAGACCGGGTCATCCCCGGCCACACGTGGTGTATTAATCCCAGTTCAGAGCGCCGCCGGTCTGGTACTCGGTGACACGCGTCTCGAAGAAGTTTTTCTCCTTGCGCATATTCGCTTGCTCGTCGAGCCATGGCAGGGTGTTCTCTGCGCCCGGAAAGGGTTCTTCCAGCTGCAGTGAGCGTGCGCGGCGATTGGCGATAAAACGGAACTGGGCAATATGATCTTCAGACGAGTAGCCGAGGATTGGATCAGGTAGCAGGTAGTCTGCATAGCCCTGCTCGCACGCTTCCGCCTCTTCCCACATCTCCCTGATGGCGTTTGTATCCAGTGTCAGGTTCTCTTCCTTGATGATCTGCTTGGCGACACGGATGCCGAACGAGGCATGCATGACTTCGTCACGCATGATGTATTGCAGCTGTTCGGCTGTGCCCTTCATCAGGCCGCGGCGCTGTAGTGCAAATATCGGGCTGAAGCCGTTGTAGAACCAGCAGCCCTCGAAAATTCCGGCAAAGAAGATATACGCCATGACGAAATTATGCAGTTCATCGGGATCATGCAGATCGATGTCGGCGCGCAGCACAGAATCGAGACGACGGTTGGCTACCTGGATCTTGGCATTGATCTCCGGCACCACACGGTAGCGGTTGTAGATCTCGCCCTGGTCGAGTCCGATGGTCTCGATGCAGTGCTGGTAGGTCCAGGTGTGCAGCGACTCCTCGTAGACCTGGCGCGCCTGGTAGATCTGCAGCTCGGGGGCTGTCATCTTCTCCATCACCGCGAGGCCGATGTTGCGCATCGCGAGAATGTCGGAGGTGGTCAGGTAGGAGAGTACGTTCTCGAAAATGTGGCGCTCCTCGAGCGTCAGTTTGTGATGATAATCGTGTACATCCTGCGCCATGTTGATATCGAGCGGCGTCCAGTGGTTCTTGTTGGCGTTGAGAAAGTAGTCCCATGCCCACGGGTACTTGAAGGGCGCCAGCTGGTTGACGTCGCCTTCACCATTAATGACACGCTTGTCTTCTGCACGTACCGGTTTTTGTCCGAGGGCGATATTGGCGCTCGGATCGAGTGTATCTGTCGCACTGACCTGCGGCTTTTTGGCAGCTTCCGTGATGGGGCTGACAGTCGTTTCCGCTGTGCTGTCTGCAACAGGTGTCGCTTTTTCTGCTTCGGCGACTACCGGTTTTTGTGTAGAGAGTGGATCATCCCAGTTAAGCATCATCTATCTCCTTTATTGTTATTGGCAGGCTTCACAATCGGGATCGAGAATCGAACATGCTTTCGGTGCTTCCGGCGGGCTCGCTTTGGCTTCATCATCTCTGCCTGCATCCGAGGTCTTCTCGACACCCGTGGCGCCCATTGAACGCAGGTAGTAGGTGGTTTTTAGGCCACGCACCCATGCCAGCTTGTAGAGATTGTCGAGCTTTTTACCGGATGGCTCCGCCATGTAGAGATTGAGGCTCTGTGCCTGGTCAATCCACTTCTGGCGACGTGAACCGGCCTCGATCAGCCAGCGCGCATCCATCTCGAACGCCGTGGCATAGAGCGCCTTGACGTCTTCCGGAATACGGTCAATCTGCTGGGTTGAACCGTCGTAGTACTTGAGATCGTTGACCATGACTTCATCCCACAGGCCAAGCTCCTTGAGGTCCTTGACCATGTAGGGATTGATCACGGTGAACTCGCCAGAGAGGTTCGATTTGACGAACAGGTTCTGGTAGGTCGGCTCGATCGACTGGCTGACTCCGCAGATATTGGAGATGGTCGCAGTTGGTGCAATCGCCATGGTGTTGGAGTTGCGCATGCCGACGCGCTTGACCTGTTCGCGCAGACTGTCCCAGTCGAGCGTGGTGCCTTCATCCACCTGCAGATACTGTTCGCCACGGTGCTTTTTCATTCCGATCAGCGAGTCATACGGCAGGATGCCCTGGCTCCACAGCGAGCCCTCGAAACTGTTGTACTTGCCGCGCTCTGCAGCGAGGTCGCTGGATGCCTTGATGGCATAGTAGGAGACAGCCTCCATCGAGGTGTCTGCAAACTGGACAGCATCATCCGACGAGTAGGGGATACGCATTTTGTAGAGTGCATCCTGGAATCCCATGATGCCCATACCGACAGGACGATGACGCAGGTTTGAGTTACGTGCCTGCGGAACCGAGTAGTAGTTGTACTCGATGACATTGTCGAGCATGCGCATCGCGGTGGTGATGGTTTTCTCCAGCTTTGCCATGTCGAGACCTGTATCAGTGGTGTGCTGAGTCAGGTTGACGGAACCCAGGTTGCACACTGCAATCTCCTGGTCATTGGTGTGCAGCGTGATCTCTGTGCAGAGATTCGAGCTGTGCACCATACCTGCATGCTGGTTGGTATAACGCAGGTTGCACGGGTCCTTGAAAGTGACCCACGGGTGACCTGTCTCGAACAGCATGCCGAGCATCTTGCGCCACAGGTCGTTGGCCTTGAGGGTGCGTGAGATCTTGAGCTCGCCATTTGCCGCTTTCTCTTCGTATGCGGTATAGGCTGCTTCGAACTCGAGACCGGTGAGGTCGTGCAGATCGGGCGTTTCATTTGGAGAGAAGAGTGTCCAGTTACCATCCTCGGCAACACGCTTCATGAAAAGATCGGGAATCCAGTTGGCGGTGTTCATGTCGTGCGTACGGCGACGTTCGTCACCCGTATTCTTACGCAGCTCGAGGAAGTCCTCGATATCGATATGCCAGGTCTCAAGGTAGGCACACACGGCGCCTTTGCGCTTGCCGCCCTGGTTGACTGCCACGGCAGTGTCGTTGGCAACCTTGAGGAAGGGCACGACGCCCTGGGATTTGCCGTTGGTCCCCTTGATGTGGGAGCCAAGACCACGTACGCGGCTCCAGTCATTGCCGAGGCCGCCGGCAAATTTCGACAGCAGTGCATTATCCTTGATGGAGCCGTAGATACCGTCGAGATGATCCGGAACCGTTGTCAGGTAACAGCTCGAGAGCTGTGGACGCAGGGTGCCGGAGTTGAACAGTGTTGGTGTAGAACTCATGAAATCGAAGCTAGAAAGCAGCCTGTAGAACTCGATCGCACGCTCTTCACGGTCGATTTCGTTGATCGCAAGTCCCATCGCAACGCGCATAAAGAATGCCTGCGGCAGTTCAAAGCGGGTGCCGTCTTCGTCATGGATGAAGTAGCGGTCGAAGAGCGTCTGCAGGCCGAGATAGGTGAACTGCAGGTCGCGGGTCGCATCCAGTGCGGCAGTAATTTTTTCGAGGTCGTACTGGTTCAGACGCGGGTCGACCAGTTCCAGCTCGACAGCCTTGTTGAGATAGCTTCTGAAATAGTCACCGTATTCATCCGCCATCTCTTCCTGGGTGGCGATGGCCGTGTTCATTTCGAGGAAACCGAGTGCTTCGCGGCGCATGTTGTCGAGCAGCAGGCGTGCGGCTACCTTGGAGTAATTCGGTTCGCTCTCGATCATGGTGCGTGCGGTCATGACCAGGGTTGTGCCGACGTCTTTCTCCTTTACACCATCGAAAAGGTTGCGACATGTTCCGTCGATGATTTTCTGGCTGTCAACATCCTCAAGGCCCTTGCATGCCTCGTTGACCAGCGCCGTCAGCCGGACATGGTCGATCGGCGCCTTGGTGCCGTCCGCGAGCGTCACATCAACGATGTGTTTCTCATCGATGAGGCCCTCTTCAATATCATCCTCTGCACGTTTTTTCTTCTGTTCTTCACGATAGAGGACGTAGGCGCGTGCAACCTTGTGTTCGCCACTGCGCATCAGGGCCAGTTCGACCTGGTCCTGGATATCCTCGATATGCAGGGTGTCGCTGTCGCTGCGGCGGGTCAGGATGTCGACGACCTGGACAGTCAGTTCTGCAACTGTCTGGTGAATGCGCGAAGAGGTGGCAGCATTGCCGCCCTCGACTGCAAGAAATGCCTTGGTCATTGCAACGGTGATTTTTGACGGGTCAAAACTGGTCTGTTTTCTGTTGCGTCGAATGACGTAGAGACCGTTATCTTCTGAAATCTGTTCTGGTTCTGCTGTTTCTGCGACTGGTGCGGTTGCAGTCGTCTTGGAAGCCGTATCGGCTGACATGGTCGATGCCATTATTTCTCTCTCCAGTCAGGAAAATTTGTCTGTTTTGTTATCCAGTGGTCTATCTTGTGCGGACCGCTATCGTGCGGTCTTTGATCTCGGGCTGATCAGGCGCCTTTTTTGTCCTGTGCCGCTTGCCGGTGAGGGATTTGCAGCATCTTGTGGATCCCTGTGGAAAGCTTGGCGTCTGGGCGATCAGCGGAATGCACTAAAAACAATATATACGCATTTTCCATAGTGTCAACCACAATATCTAGTGTCTAAGCGGTGATTTACTGGTGAATGAGGTGTGGAAATCTTGTGGATAAACTGGTGTGGAAAAGGCGCAAAAGCGCGTGGTTAAGCGCTTGATGCTGTGAATGAACAGGAGTGCCTGAATGGGGGATAAAAAAGGAAAAAAATATTTTCCTGGTGTTATCTCAAGCTACAGAAAATCAGAAAGGTTTGAGGCCCGCAAGCAGGACGATGGCGAGCAGGAAAATGACCGGAATTTCATTAAACCAGCGGTACCAGACATGGCTGCGGCTGTTTCTGTCCTCTGCAAACTGCTTGACGATTTGTCCGCACCAGAAGTGGTAACCGACCAGGCCAGCTATCAGCACCAGTTTCAGGTGTAGCCAACCCATGGATGAGTAGGCTGCCCAGGCATAATCAATCAGCATCCAGATGCCGAAAGCGATATTGAGAATCATCCATGGAGTGATGAATTTGTAGAGTTTGCGCTCCATCAGCTTGAATTGCTCGCTGGTGGCGTGGTCATCGATCATGGCGTGATTGACAAAAATACGCGGCAGGTAGAAAAGCCCTGCAAACCAGGCGACCATGAAAAAGAGATGGAAAGACTTAAGCCACAACATAGGTGATTAATTCAGAGTAGTTTGAGACAGGCTGAAAGTATCAGCGTAAATGGGCGTTGAGTAAAGTAGTTGGGGATAATTTTACTCTTCGACCAAATATGACCGGTGTCGCTCAGGGCTCATCAGCGCTTTTTGACTCGAGTCGCCTGGCGATCTCCTCGTTGCTGGGTGCAGACTCAGGTTCGGGAGCCGGTTTGTCGCTGAACCAGCTGCGGACTTTGGCAGCTATACGCTTGATCGCACGCCAGATTTTAGGCAGTAGCCAGATCGCCAGCAGCATGAACAGAATCAGTGCGGCAATAAACAGCAAGGGGTAATTGAGCGCTGTCCACAGTCCGCCAACCACGGCGAGGTCCTCTGCTACAGAGGCAGTCCAGTTGGTAACGGGTTCAGGTGAGGTATTGATAACCAGGCGCGAACCTGCCTTGGTAAAGTGGCTGGTTGCAGCAACACTGCCACCAAGCAGCAGTGCTCCGAACTCGGCAGCCTGGTTCATATCGAGGCCACCAGCAGCACCTGCGGCGATCATTGCGCCCGCCGGGATGCGAATGAAAGTGTGTATCGCATCCCAGCCACTATCGACGCCGGGTGTCTTGTCGGCAACGAATTCGACGAAATACATCAGCGCGGCAATACCCATTACAAGCGGATCCTGCAGTACCTCGAGGGCAGGCGGCAGTGTCGTGTAGCCGGTCGCCCCCATGTATCCAAGTACGAGAACTGCAGCGTAGAGGTTGATGCCGGAGGCCCAGGCAGCGCCGAGCATCAGCGCGATGGCGTCTATGGTTTCCATGTGATTTTTCCTTCAGGTATCACTTTATCTGACTTGTATTGAGATAGTGAGTTCATCATGTACTCAGTTTGCAGGCGGCTGCGGCAAGTTACAAGTTCCGCTGCCCCGGCTAAAACACATACCCGCAACTGATAAATTTCAGGCGGATTGGTGTATTATTAGCCGCTTGCGGGTAAGTACAGAACAGACAAGACAGGAAACATGATCAAGATAGGTATAGTTGGTGGAACAGGTTACACGGGCGTTGAGTTGTTGCGCTTGTTGGCCATGCATCCGCAGGCGGAGCTGCAGGTAATTACATCACGTGGTGAAGCCGGCCGCCCGGTGGCTGATCTTTTTCCCAGCCTGCGCGGGCATATCGATCTCGCTTTCAGCGAGCCGGATGAAAATGCCCTGAAGGTCTGTGACCTGGTTTTTTTCGCCACGCCTAACGGTACGGCGATGCAGTCGGCGTCAGCTCTGCTTGCTGCCAATACACGTGTCATAGACCTTGCGGCGGATTTTCGTATTCGTGATCGTGCGGTGTGGGAGCAGTGGTATGGCATGACGCATGCCTCTCCTGAGCTCCTGTCGGAGGCTGTTTACGGATTGCCCGAAATCAATCGTGAGGCGATTCGTGGCGCCATGCTGGTTGCCAATCCAGGCTGTTATCCGACGGCTACCATTCTCGGTTATTTGCCTCTCGCTGCGAAAGGGCTGACTGAAGGGCCGTTGATTGCAGACTGCAAGTCGGGCGTCAGCGGCGCAGGCCGCGGTGCCAGCGTCGCTGCCCTGATGGCGGAATGCGGCGAGAGCTTCAAGGCGTATGCAGTTGCCGGTCACCGTCACCTACCCGAGATTCGGCAGGTACTGGGAGGCATCATTGGTGACGAGCCCAGCATGACCTTTACCCCCCACCTGTTGCCGATGATTCGCGGCATCCATGCCACGCTCTACAGCCAGGTAACGGCAGACACTGATCTGCAGGCACTCTACGAGGAGTTCTACGCGGACGAGCCGTTCGTCGACGTGCTACCCCAGGGTTCCCATCCCGAGACACGCAGTGTGCGCGGCGTAAACCGCTGCCAGATCGCAGTTCACCGTCCACAGGGTGGCGATACCGTGGTCGCGCTCTCGGTGATAGATAACCTGGTCAAGGGGGCTGCCGGCCAAGCCGTGCACAACATGAACCTGATGTTCGGACTGGATGAGAGCATGGGTCTTGACCATGTTGCGCTGGCGCCCTGATGGAACAGCCGGTTAAGAAAAAGGCAAGACGCGTATCCATGTTGAGCGCCAACCTGATCTCGAAAATTGCTATTTCAGTCGCATTTATCGCGATTGTGTGGCTCTTCTGGTCCATGGGTGAAGAGGTGAATGTCGGTGGAAAGGATATCGTTATCCGTGACCGCGCACAGGCTGTGGAAGTTGTTGGCGAGCTGCAGAAAACGCTCGAACAGATCACCAGGGAGCGTGACACCTATCGTCAGCAGGTCATCATGATGGAGCGCTCATTCCAGAGTGATCGTGAGGTTGCGAAAACCCTGCGCGAGGAGCTCAAGGCGCTTCAGGCCGAACGGCACAAATGGAGAGAAGAGACAGCCCTGGTCAAAAAACTGTTGAGCGACAATACGATTGATACTGCGCTGGATATCAGTGCGATTGAGGTTGTGCCCAGCGAGATTATCGGCGAATACCATTTCGAGGTTGCTGTCAGCCGCCTTCCCGACTCCGATAAACCGGTCAAGGCTGAGTTGCACTATGAATTGATTGGCAATGAAGCCGGTCTCGAGAAGCGTTACCTGTCGAGCGATGTCGGTCTCAAGGCAAAAGAGGGCTACCAGCTGGAATTTCGCACCCTTGAGCGGGTACAGGGGCATTTTATGCATCCCCCTGCATTTGAGTTGGAGAAGATCCGCTTTTTTATCGAGGGCAAGGGTGAAAAAATACAGGGAGCAGAAAAGGATTTTGTGCCGACAGTGGCAGAGACTGCGATGAAGTGACGGCATATGCGTCAATACCCGTAGAGTTAGAATGCGATTTATAGAAAAATCTTGACTAAAATAGTAGGAAAAGCCATATTGGCGCTATCGTATGCCCCGGTATTATGCCGGGAGCAGCTTTTCATACAATGATTTAAGGTGTAGTAACAATGTCACAAGTGGAAGTACAGGCAGAAGAGGCTCCGCTCGAATTTACTTCGGCGGCGGCGACTAAAGTGGCCCAGCTGATCGAGGAAGAGGGTAATACAGAGCTGATGCTGCGTATCTATGTGCAGGGCGGCGGTTGTTCCGGTTTTCAGTACGGCTTTACTTTTGATGAGAATGTCAACGAGGGTGATACCGCTGTTGAGAAGGATGGTGTCAAGCTTCTGATTGATCCGATGAGCCTGCAGTACCTGATGGGTGCCGAGGTTGATTACACCGAAGGACTCCAGGGTGCGCAGTTTGTTATTCGTAATCCGAATGCAACCACGACCTGTGGATGTGGCTCCTCATTTTCGACCTGAGCCGGATTCTTCGTCCCGAATAAAAAACGCCGGTTTTTACCGGCGTTTTGTTTGGTTGAACCACACCTGGTTGCTAACTGTAGAACATATCCCTGAACATCCCCTCCGCCCACGCAAGGCCTGCCTGTCCCGAGCGCTGGCTCCATTTCTCCATCAGGTGGACACGGTCAAAAGCAAAGCTCTTCTCCATTTCATCGAATTTGTAGAATGCGATGATGCTCATGGATTCGAGCGGGTCTGTCTTGACGCCGGAGAAGCACATGGTTTGCGGGCTGCGCCAGGCGATCTCCTCTCCCCTGGCATGCGCGATAATCACCTCCGCGACATACTTGGCCTCGGAGTGGGCAGTGTTGCCGCTCTTGGAAAACGGCTGTGAACGTGAGTCCCCCGTGACATAGACGTGTTCATCATCCAGCAGGTGGTACTTGTAGGGATCGATAGCAGCCTCTTTCTGAGGCGATGCCGGGTCGGCGAGCCTGAAATTTTCCAGCACCCTGGATGCCCTGATCGGCGGATAAATCACTGCATCGTCAAACTGGTAGTTGTCGAATTCCGTCTCAATCTCTCGATCTTCCAGGTGAATATCTGTTATTTCAGCACTGGATTCATACTCGATAATATCCGCGTAGTATTCCGAGAAAGCGCGCCTGAAGCCGTCAGCCTTGATGCGAATGCCATTATTGCCGTCGAGCAACAGAATCTTTCCCTTGACCCTGCGCTGTTTCATCACGGCGGCCGCCATGCAGGCCCTCTCATAAGGAGCCGCCATGCAGCGATAGTTGCCCGTGGGCACGGTCATCAAGAGTGTTCCGCCATCGAAATTCTCGATCTTGTGCTTGATTGCCATGACCTCGGATGCACTGTTGAAACCCGCCGGGTAATGCATGCGCAACTGCTGCTCGACCTCCGGGTCTTCAACCCCGATGCGTGCATAGTCATAATCGATGCCGGGTGCCATAACGAGGTAGTCGTACGTGATTGCCCCCTCGGTGGTGTAAAGCGTCTTGCCTGCCCGGTCGAGGTCGATAGCCATTGCGCTGATGAACAGGTAGCCGTTGTTCTTCGCTGCATCGACATAGCTATGGGTAAGGAATTCGAGGTCCACCTGGTTTGCTATCCATGCATTACTGATAGGGCAGGAGACAAACTGCTCTTTCCTGTCCAGCAACACCACGTCAAAATCGCTGGCAAACTTTTTCAGGTACTTGGCCATGGTCAACCCCGACCAGCCTGCGCCAACGATCACCACGCGCGGCCCTTTTTGGGCCGGCAAGGGTGCAGGAGAAGAGAAGTGCCGTCCGATTGCAGGAGCCTCGACAGTCTTGCCCGACTCGCTGGCCTGGCTGCCTGGAGCAGCAACCGAAGCTGCCGCCAATGCGGCCGATGACTGTAAAAATTTACGGCGGTTGATTTTTTGACTCATGATTCAATCATATCCCTGCTGTCAGTAGAAATCGGTATTGCGCCAACCGGCAGAGGGCGCTTTTTCCCCCTCGGGAATCTCGAGCCAGGAAACATAATTGACAATCAACTCCAGCTCCTCCCGGCTTAACTGATCGACGATCCCCTTCATCACGGGATCGACATCGCGCAGGCCTTTCCTGATCAGGCCGACCTGGCGCATCACATAGGGGTAATGTTGCCCGTACAGCTTTGGAATCCTGGCCTCGTCTTTTCCCCTGCCGTCGTCTTCATGACAGGATGCGCAGTATTGCTGGTAGAGTTGTTTGCCCTGCCTGTACTCATCGGAAAAGTCATTGTATGGCCCCTGCTTGTGCCGTGGATGCATTGGCATCCTGGTGATATAGGTGACGACATCAATCAGTGACTGGTAGCTGCCGATCGTGCGTACCTGCACAAAGGGGTACATTATGGAGTTCTCCCTGTGGCCATCACGAATATCGAGCAGTTGTTTGAGCAATACATATGGGTGCTGCCCGGCAATCTGGGGATAAGCTCCATCACTACTGCCCCAGCCTTCCGGCAAATGGCATGCCGCGCAGGTTTCATAGACATGCCGTCCATTATTCAAATCAGGAGTGAATGTCAGCTCGATTGTCATCGTCTCTGCAGCAATGACGCTGTGCGATAATAGGGCGGTCGTTAATAGGACCGCACTCCATTGAAATAGCCACATCTTGGAAATCCTTATAAGAAGCTGAGTATATTCTGGCAGCATACAATTATTTTCTATTCAGGTGTTGGAATTGCCAGCGGGTAAGCAGGTGTCGAGCAGCTGCAGTCTCATTCAGGTGTCATGCGATACAGGGCGCCATCCTTCTCATCGGTCAGAAACCAGATTGCGCCATTGGGCCCTTCACGCACATCACGGATACGGCCGAAGGCACCTTTCAGAATTCTCTCTTCGCCCTTGATGTTGTCGCCCTCACGCTCGAGCCGGCTGATGAGCTGGTACTTGAGTGCGCCGACGAAAATATCTCCCTTCCACCCAGGCCAGAGTGTGCCTGAATAGATCATCATGCCGGATGGTGCAATTGACGGATCCCAGTAGTGGACCGGCTGTTGCATGCCCGGCTTGTGCGTGCCCTCGCCAATTTTTAGCCCAATGTAGTGTGTGCCATAGGAGATGATGGGCCAGCCGTAGTTAAGTCCTGCGCCGGGACGATTGATTTCGTCACCGCCTTTTGCTCCATGCTCAACGGTCCACAGGGCACCGGTTTGCGGATCCAGCGCTGCTCCCTGGGGGTTGCGGTGACCATGGGACCAGTTCTCTGCTGCGCCGGATTTATTGCTCCAGGGGTTGTCGCCAGGGATTGTTCCATCGCGTGCGATGCGAATCACCTTGCCGATATGGTTATTTATGTTCTGTGCCTTGTTTGCGTTACCGCGATCGCCCAGCGTCACCCACAGGTTGCCATCTGCTGCTTCAACGATACGTGAACCGTAGTGGTGACTGGTGCTTTCGGCCGGGGCCTGGCGGAAGATGACGCGCAGGTTCTCAAGGCGATCACCCTGTTTGCCGAGACGGGCGACTGCGATGGCGGTACGGCTTCTGTTTTTTTCCACGGATTCTGAGTAGCTCAGAAAGATTTCCCGGCTGCTGCTGAAATCACGGGCTGCGACGACGTCGAGCAGGCCGCCTTGTCGCTGCGAATGAACCTTGGGAATGCCTTTTACCAGGGATCGAGAGCCATTGGTGTTCACTAGCCACAGGGAGCCGCTGCGTTCAGTGACCAGTATGTTGCCACCGGGCAGAAAGGCGAGTGCCCACGGGTGCGAAAATGGCCCGGCTATCTGTTCGACCTGCACATCTCCAGCGGAGGTCGAGTGGGTTGCTGTTTGATTCTCAGCTCTTAGAGTGGTGACAACTGAAAGCAGGAGCAGGAGTATCATGGGGGATGTTGATGCAATGATACTTTTATTCATTTTATGTCACGCTTAGGCGGGGTAGATGCAGCCGAGTGGGACGCTTTTGCTGGCTCCCGTGACCTCTGTGAGGTTGCCGCTGAGTCCGTTGAGTGTGCGATGG
>NZ_MPRK01000081.1 GCF_002021095.1 Solemya elarraichensis gill symbiont
GTAGTCAGCCGCCTTTGCTGCCGGAGCCGCATACTTCTCCAGGCTGAAATAGTCACTACCGACAACCATCAGCAGTTCCGCCACCATGACACCCGATATCGCAATGCCAAGCGGAAGATATTTCATAAACCGGCGCGCATCTCGGAAAGATCGATATCCAGCATCATGACAACGAACAGGAACAGCACCATTACGGCACCGACATAGACCAGTACCAGGGCAATGGCAAGGAACTCTGCCTCGGCCAGCATCCACAGTGCAGAGGCATTAAAGAATGCCAGCACCAGGAAGAGTACCGAGTGAACCGGATTCCTGCGTGTGATTACCATTACTGCTGAAAAAATCAGCATAGCGGCAAAAACGTAGAAGAGAATTTTTTCAACACTCATGATGCTTTCCACTTACCTGTACTGTGCTTGTGCCGCACGGTCAGCAGCAATCTGTTCTTCAAAGCGTTCACCATTTTCAAGCAGTTTCTGCTTGTTGATGACACTCCCCTCACGGCTCTCGAAGTGATACTCATAGAGTCGGGTTTCCACGATCGCATCAACCGGACAGGACTCCTCGCAGAAGCCACAGAAAATACACTTGAAGAGATCGATGTCATAACGGGTTGTACGTCTCTGTCCATCTTCGCGCGGTTCTGCCTCGATGGTGATCGCCAGCGCAGGGCATACAGCCTCGCACAATTTACACGCGATACAACGCTCCTCACCATTAGGATAACGGCGCTGCGCATGCAGTCCGCGAAAGCGCGGTGATACTGGCGCCTTCTGGTCGGGATAGAGGACGGTGAACTTCTTGCGGAAGAAGTATTTGCCCGTCAGCTTCATGCCCTTCAGCAGTTCAAACAGGAACAGGCTCTTTACATAGTTGGTCACGGCTTTCATCAGTCAAACCACCATGGCATTTCGTAGACGACCGCCAGTCCGACGACCAGGATCCAGACAATCGTAATCGGCATGAAGACTTTCCAGCCAAGGCGCATGATCTGGTCATAACGATAGCGTGGGAAAGTCGCACGGAACCACAGCAGCAGCACCATGAAGACAAATGTTTTGGCGAATAGCCAGACAATTCCCGGTACCCATTCGAAATATTGCTGAAGAATGGTTCCCTCGAACGGCGACAGCCAGCCACCCCAGAACATCAGCGCGGTCAGCGCCGAGATCAGGATCATGTTGGCATATTCGGCGAGGAAGAAAGCAGCAAAGGTCATGCCGGAATATTCGACATGGAAACCGGCAACGATTTCAGATTCACCCTCAGCAACGTCGAATGGTGCACGGTTGGTTTCAGCCACACCGGCAATCATATAAACCATGAAGAGTGGAAACAGCGGCAACCAGAACCAGTGAGCTGCACTACCCGCCTGCGCGCGCACAATATCACCAAGATTCAGAGAACCGGCAGCGACCAGCACGCCTACCAAGGCAAAACCCATGGCGATCTCGTAGGCAACGATTTGTGCCGCGGAACGCATGGCACCGAGGAATGCGTATTTTGAATTTGAAGACCAGCCGGCGATGATGACGCCGTAAACAGCCAGCGAGGTCAGTGCAAGAATGTAGAGCAAGCCAGCATTGATATCTGCGAGTACGAGGTTCTCGTCAAACGGAAAGACGGCCCAGGCTGCAAGCGCCGGGCCCAGCGTCAGCATGGGGGCAATAACAAACAGAAAAGGATTCGCCCTGGTCGGAATGACAATTTCCTTGAACATCAGTTTCATGGCATCCGCAATCGGCTGACCCAGCCCCTGCAGCCTGAAACCGAAGAACCCGACCCGGTTGGGGCCGATGCGCACCTGCATGGCACCGATAACACGACGCTCGAGCCAGGTGTAATAGGCAACGACAATCATCAACGGTAAGACGATGACAACGATCTTGATCCAGATCTGCACGATAACCGGTAGTGACTCCCACAGTGCGATCATTGATTCAATCATGAGATCACTCCTGTTTCTGCCTTTTTAATCTCGCTGTTTCCCCACATCAAATCACCTGACTGGGAGGCGTACACCAGGACACCTTCACACAACTCATCATCTGTAACGATCTTTGCGCTGCAGTGGTTTTCGCCCTGCCTGAGTATTGCCCAGTTACCATCTGTCAAACCGTGTATCGATGCTGTTTGCGGATGCATTCTGAACACGCAGCGTGCATCTTCGGTTGACTGAAGTGGTTCGCTACGGCGTACAACTGCATCAACACTGTAAGCAGGAACATAGGGCGTCGCCTCTACTCCGCCAGCCTCGATTTTGCTCACGCCTGTGCCAGACTGGCCAACCTTCATATCAGGCAGGCTGTCATCACATTGTTGTATAACCTCGTTGCAAACATCTTCAGAGCTCTCGAAATCAAATCCTTCCAGTTCGAGAAAGTTGCCCAGTACACGAAGAATTTTCCAGCCGGGTCGTGATTCACCCTTGGGCTTCACCAGACCGCTGAAACTCTGCATATCGCGTTGAGCATTAACATAGGTTCCGGATGTTTCACTAAAAGGTGTCATTGGCAGTACGACATCTGCAACTTCCATCAACGCATCAGACACGTAGGCCGAAACGGCAATAACCGATTCGGTTCCTCGCAGTGAATTCACCAGTGCACGACCACGTGCCACATCGGCCATCGGTTCAACACCTAGCAGCAATGCACATTGCGGTGGTGGCGTCATCATCTCGTTAACCGAGCGACCTGACACTGCAACAGGCTTGCCGCCAGGCAACCTGTTGGGTACTGCTCCTGCAAGCCAGGCACCAACACTGTTGGCAGCCTCGGGGATAATACCCAGGGCACAGCCGGTTGCTTCAGCAATACGCGCAGCAGTATCGCGAACGATTGAATAATCAGGATGTGAGACGGCGATATTACCAAGCAGAACAACTGCATCAGCAGCTGAACGCAGACGTTCAGCAATTGTACGTATTTCATCACTGACAGGCATTTCATCATCACCGGCGCCAACCGCACTGGCAAGTGCCTGCAAAGTCTTGACCATCTCGGATGGTTTGACCACTAGCGATGGTCCAGCGGTGCAATTCGCCTCAGTTGATAGAGGGTTGATCGACATGACGCTTGCGCCACGATTGGCAGCGAGTCGCAGGCGATGATTTATCATCGGCTGTTCCTTGCGCACGTTCGATCCAACCAGCAGGACTGCATCGGAACGCTCGAGATCGTCGAGAGTAACGCCCAGCCAGCTCACCTGCGGGTCTGCCGCATCGCCACGGAAATCGATCTGGCGAAGACGATGATCAATATTGTTACTGCCCATACCGCGCACCAGTTTCTGCGCAAGGTACATCTCTTCAAGCGTGGCAGATGGTGATACCAGTGTCATCACCTCGTCGGGATGCGTCTTCATATTGGCGAGGGATTCTGCAGCCTTGTTAAGTGCAACATCCCAGGAAACCGTTTTCAGTGATCCACCTTCGCGAACCATCGGCTGGGTGAGCCGCTCTTCGTGATCGAGGCCTGCGTAGCCGAAACGGTCACGATCAGAGATCCATGTCTGGTTAATTGCATCATTCTCGCGCGGCACGATACGCATCACCTTGCCGCTACGCACATGCGCATAGAGGTTCGAGCCAACAGAGTCATGTGCTGCAATTGTCTCTTGCTGGGTCATCTCCCAGGCTCGTGCTGTATAGCGGAATGGTTTTGAAGTCAGTGCGCCTACCGGGCAGAGATCAATCACGTTGCCCGACAGTTCGGAAGTCATCGCATGTTTGACATAAGTACCAATCTTGGTGTGTTCACCACGACCTGTTGCACCCAGTTCACGCAGTCCGGCAATCTCTTCGCCAAAACGCACACAGCGCGTGCAGTGTATGCAGCGAGTCATTTCAGTGGCAACCAGTGGGCCGATATCAGGATCAGCAACTACGCGCTTGTTCTCGGAGAAACGTGAAACGTCATTACCGTAACCGATGGCAACGTCCTGAAGTTCACACTCGCCACCCTGGTCACAGATCGGGCAATCCAGTGGGTGATTGATCAGCAGGAACTCCATAGTTCCTTTCTGGGCTGCGCGTGCCAGTGGCGACTTGGTAAACACCTTCATACCATCGGCACAAGGTGTTGCACAGGCAGGCAACGGCTTGGGTGCATTCTCTACTTCGACAAGGCACATACGGCAGTTAGCCGAAACCGAGAGATGCTTGTGATAGCAGAAACGCGGAACCGTGATACCGGCCTCGTCAGTGACATCGATCAGTATCTGACCGGGCTTTGCCGGCAGCTGCTTGCCGTCTACTTCTATTGTAATGGTCTGTTCTTCACTCATTGCCATTACACCATGCATTTTCCGTGATCGATATGAAACTGGAATTCATCTCGATAATGTTTTAGAAAGCCTGCAACAGGCATTGCTGCTGCATCACCCAGTGCGCAGATAGTGCGCCCTGCAATTTTTGCTGCGACATCATCAAGCAGGTCGAGGTCTTCCTGCCTGCCCTGTCCGTTTTCGATCCTGTGGATCACGCGGTGCATCCAGCCGGTACCCTCACGGCATGGCGTACACTGCCCGCACGACTCCTCGTAATAGAAGTAGGAGATGCGGTCGAGAACCTTGACCATGCAGTTGGTGTCGTCCATCACGATGACCGCTCCTGAACCGAGCATTGAATCGGCACTGGCGATGCTGTCGTAATCCATATTCAGTTCCATCATCTGCTCGCCCGGGATAACCGGGGATGATGAACCGCCGGGAATGACCGCTTTCATTGTGCGCCCATCCTTCATGCCGCCCGCAAGTTCCAGCAAGTCGCGAAACGGTGTTCCCATGGGGATTTCATAGTTACCGGGACGGTTGACGTTACCCGAGATAGAAAAGAGCTTGGAACCGCCGCTGTTAGGCACGCCAAGATCGGCAAACCACTGTCCACCTTTGTCGAGTATCACAGGAATCGAAGCGAAGGACTCAGTGTTATTAATTACGGTCGGCTTGCCGAAGAGGCCAAACATCGCCGGGAACGGCGGTTTGAATCTTGGCTGACCTTTCTTGCCCTCGATCGACTCGAGAAGCGCGGTCTCTTCACCGCAGATGTAAGCACCGCCACCAAGATGGCTGTGGATGTCGAAATCAAATCCTGAGCCAAGAACGTTCTTGCCAAGATAACCGGCAGCACGCGCCTCTTCAAGCGCCGCTTCAAAGCGGAAATAGGGCTCGCGGAACTCGCCACGAATATAGTTGTAACCGGCAGTGCCGCCAATCACGTAGCCACAGATGATCATGCCCTCGATCAGCTGGTGCGGGTTATACCTGAGAATGTCGCGGTCTTTGAATGTACCCGGCTCGCCCTCGTCCGAGTTACAAACCACGTATTTTTCAACGGGCGTGGTGCGATTGATAAAGCTCCACTTCAGGCCAGTCGGAAAACCGGCGCCGCCACGGCCACGCAGACCGGAGAGCTTGACTGCCTCGATAATCTCGTCAGGTGAGGTCTTCTCGCGCAGAATCTTCTCGAGAACCTTGTAACCTCCCTCTTGCCGATACTGCTCAATCGTCCAGGGAGCATCACGGTGCAGGGTGCGAAAACAGACTTCGTTTGCCATTACTCCAGCCCCTCCAGGATCGAATCGATCTTCTCCGTTGTGAGATTCTCGTAGTAATGGTCGCCGATCTGCATCATCGGGGCGCCACCACAGGCACCGAGGCATTCGACTTCCTTGATGCTGAACTTTCCGTCTTTGGTCACCTCACCAAAACTGATGCCGAGACGTTTGTTCAGGTGATCGAGAATTGAATCCGAGTTATTCACCATGCAGGAAATGTTGGTACACAGGCATATCTTGTGACGCCCCACCTCCTTGTGTTCATACATGGAGTAGAAGGTTGCAACCTCGTAGACGGCAATCGCAGGCATATCGAGATAAGCCGCCACCTGGTCCATGAGTTCGCGTGTCAGCCAACCACCGTTCATCTCCTGCACAGCAGTCAGTGCCGGCATGCAGGCGGACTGCTTCCAATCTGCCGGATACTTGGCAATGTGCTTGTCGATTTCCGCCCGAACCTCGTCGGTGAAGAGTGATGTTTTATCTATTTTCATCTCTATCTGTCTATCTCACCGAAAACAATATCCATGGTGCCGATAATGGCGACCACGTCGGCCAGCATGTGTCCCTTGGCCATCGTCTGCATTGCAGAGAGGTGTGCAAAACCTGGCGCACGAACCTTCAGCCTGTAAGGCTTGTTAGCACCGTCGGAAACGATATAACAGCCGAATTCACCCTTGGGTGCCTCAACAGCTGCATATACTTCGCCTTCTGGCGGACAGTAGCCTTCTGTAAAGAGTTTGAAGTGATGAATCAGGGACTCCATGTCATCCTTCATGTCGGCGCGCTTTGGCGGCGCAACCTTGTGATCACCAATCATGACCGGACCGGGGTTGTCGCGCAGCCACTGAACGCACTGCTTGATATTGCGAGCTGACTGGCGCATCTCCTCCATGCGTACCAGGTAACGGTCATAGCAATCGCCGTTAGTACCGACCGGTATATCAAAATCGAGCTTGCTGTAGGCGGCGTATGGCTGCTTCTTGCGCAGATCCCAGGCAACGCCGGAGCCGCGCAGCATGGGGCCGGTAAATCCCATGTTCTTTGCATCTTCAGGCGACACCACGCCGATTCCAACGGTACGCTGTTTCCAGATACGGTTGTCGGTCAGCAGTGTTTCGTATTCATCGATGCAGTTTGGAAAACGGTCGGCAAAATCCTCGATAAAGTCGAGCAGCGAGCCTTCGCGCGCACTATTGCGGTAATCCGCATCTTTCTGCTTGAGCCACTTGTTCGCCTCGTACTTCGGCATCTGGTCAGGCAGGTCGCGGTAGACGCCGCCGGGACGGTAATAGGTCGCGTGCATACGCGCACCGGAGACTGCCTCGTAGCAGTCCATCAGATCCTCGCGCTCACGGAAAGCGTAAAGGAACACCGTCATGGCGCCAAGGTCGATGCCATGGGTACCGAGCCACATAAGGTGGTTCAGGATGCGCGTAATCTCGTCAAACATGGAACGGATATAAAGCGCACGTTCCGGTACCTGGATACCGAGAAGTTTTTCAATTGCCAGCACGTAGCCGTGCTCGTTACACATCATAGATACATAGTCGAGGCGATCCATGTAACCGATGCTCTGGTTATAAGGCTTGGTCTCGGCGAGTTTTTCAGTACCGCGA
>NZ_MPRK01000082.1 GCF_002021095.1 Solemya elarraichensis gill symbiont
GACGCAGGGCGTCCGGGGCAATATCGGCCGTCGAAGATCGAGTGTAAAAGGGAGACTTGGATGTCCCGTTTTACATCACGAGATCAAAGACACGCTTGTGGGTGTGAGCCCTGTTGTTATTTGGTTGCCATGGCAACCGTGTAGTTCTTACTCTGTTTAATTTTTTTGTGATTTCCAAACACTTCAGTGAAAGCACGCTTGATGAACTGGCGTAAACCGGAAATCACGACGACATAGAGACGACCACCCGGTTCGAGGTGCTCATAGATATCCTGAAAAAAGAGATAATAGTGTTCGTTACTTGTCTTTGCAGGCAGGTTGGTAACTGCGAGGGTGAATTTCTGTGTCCGGTCGATATGCTTGAGACCATCGCTGAGCATGGCGGATGCGTTATCGATGTGATTGCGCGCAGCGTTGGCGTTGGCATACTCGACAGCAACAAAATCCTTGTCAACCATCAGGCATTCCCCGCTTGGTGCTGATTTCGCTATCGTCAGTCCGAGTGGGCCGTAACCGCAACCGAGATCGATCGCCCTGTCATCCTCGCGGATTTCAAGATGTTCAAGCAGCAGGCGTGTTCCTTCATCAATTGCGCGCGGTGAAAAAATGCCCCAGGTGGTATGAAACACCAGCCGGTGACCTTTCAGGGTTTCGCTGAAATGAATATCCTGACGCAAACGGTCAATGGTGTTGCGGTCGAGTGGCGCCAATAGTTTCTTTCCGGAAAAGGTTCAGAGATAGTGTCGCCAGTGGTTCGGGCGATGGTCGCGACAGCCGTGCTGGCCATGGCGATAATGTTCAATAAATACTTTGCGAGTGCAGTTGCTGTTGCCCTTGACGCAGCCCTGGTTGGCGCGCTCAACCTCTTCGGTATAGTAGTAAAGTGCGCGTTTGATTTTATACATCAGCTTGTTACTGAGATGGAAGCCTGCATCGATCAGGCCGGCCTCTATCTGTTCAAGGGGGATCTTGAGGAGTTCATAACGGATGCGCAGGGTCTGTGTTGAGGTGACATGTACCTCGATGACGCCTGTGACATCGGCAAGACTCAGTGCTGCAGCCTGTACCTGGTCCGGGTCTGGGTGAGCCGTATCGAAGGCAAGTTCGCGCACTTTGAAATTGTTATTTTTATCCTCCATCCACACATGCTATCGAAAATCCCGCATCTTGCAAGCGGGTTTTGTTCTTCAGGCGAGGGTGCCGAATGTGACGCGCTGGTTGCCACCGTGGTCGAGACAGGTCTCTATCTGATAATATCCTGCACTATCAAGTAGTTGCGTGACCTCTTCGGCCTGGTCATAGCCGTGTTCAAGCATCAGCATGCCGCCTGCTACCAGGTGGGCAGGTGCCTCTCGTACCAGTTGTCTGATCGCATCAAGCCCGTCGGGACCGGAGGTGAGCGCCAGTTGAGGCTCGAAACGGACATCGCCCTGCGCCAGGTGTGGGTCGTTTTCACAGATGTATGGCGGGTTACTGACCAGCAGGTCGAAGCGCATATCAGCGGGAATCGTCTCGAACCAGCTACCCAGGTGAAAGTGGATATCCAGTTGATGTCTGGCAGCATTCTCGCGTGCCACCTCGAGCGCCTTGGCAGAGATATCCGAGGCGTGAATTTCCCACTGTTTACGTTCACTGGCAAGTGCCAGTGCGATGGCTCCTGTGCCTGTACCCAGATCGAGGACGCGCAGTCGAAGTTGGTCGTCAAACATGTTGAGCAGGGTCTCGATCACAGTTTCCGTATCAGGCCTTGGAATCAGTACATCAGGAGTCACCTTGAGTTCAAGCGACCAGAAGTCGCGCTGACTGAGCAGGTGGGCGATTGGATTGCCGAGCAGGCGCTGTTCGAGAAGTTGTTCGAAGCGGGCATGCTGATCAGCGGTCGGTTGATGCTCTGGCCAGGCGATGAGCCAGCTTTCAGGCCTGTCAAGAAGGTGAGCGAGAAGCAGCCTGGCTTCGAGAGCCGGTGTTTCTGTCACTTCTTCGAGCCGGTCTGTTGCCTGTTGCAGCAGCTCCTTTACCTGCATCACGCTGTTTCGGCCATCGATGCAAGCAGTTCCGCCTGCTGCTCCTGTGTCAGCGGATCGATTACCTGGTCAAAAGTACCGTTCATGACCTCGTCGAGTTTGTAGAGGGTCAGGTTGATACGGTGATCGGTGATGCGGTTTTGCGGGAAGTTATAGGTGCGAATGCGCTCCGAGCGGTCGCCGCTGCCGACTTGCAATTTACGGTTGGCTGCGAGTTCACTCTGCTGCGCCTGCTGCACCTGATCAAGCATGCGTGATGAAAGTAGTGAGAGCGCACGTGCCTTGTTCTTATGCTGTGAGCGTTCGTCCTGGCACTCGACGACGATGCCTGTCGGCAAATGCGTGATGCGTACAGCCGAGTCAGTTTTGTTGACGTGCTGTCCACCGGCACCGGAGGCACGGTAGGTATCGATGCGCAGGTCTGCCGGGTTGATATCAACTGCGTCGATTTCATCGGCCGCTGGCAGAATCGCCACGGTACAGGCAGAGGTGTGAATGCGGCCCTGTGATTCTGTTTCAGGCACACGCTGCACGCGATGAGTGCCGGACTCGAACTTGAGACGTGAGTAGACACCGTTGCCGGTAATGCGTACAACAGCCTCTTTGTATCCGCCCTGTTCACCCTCACTTTCGCTGATCGTCTCTACCTGCCAGCCACGTGTTTCGGCATAGCGCAGATAAGCGCGCAGCAGTGCCCCTGCAAACAGCGCCGCTTCTGCGCCGCCGGTTCCGGCACGAATTTCGAGAAAGATATTACGCTCGTCGTTTGGATCGGTTGGTAACAGCAGCAGTTGCAGTTCCGGTTCGAGTTCAGCAAGACGCGCGCTGGCATCGTCGAGTTCTTCCTGTGCCAGTTCGGCCATCTCGGGATCATCGAGCATCTGCCTGGCGCCGTCGATTTCAGCCTCGGTTTCGGTAAAATGTCTGTAGGTTTCGACCAGTGGTTCTACCTGTGAATATTCACGGCTAAGGTCACGGAACTGGTTCTGGTTATTTTGTACAGAAGGTTCCGAGAGCAACGCAGTGATCTCCTGGAAGCGGTCGCTGACCTGCTCCAGCTTGTTACGAATTGAGGACTTCATCTTTTTTTATCGATGCCGATGGCGAACAGCTTGTCGGCCGCATCAAGCAGTTCCGTATGCCCGTTACTGCCTGCTTCGCGCATCTTGGCGCTGGGCGTATGTAGAAGACGGTTGGTCAGGGTGTGTGCAAGGAATTGTAGTGCTTCGTGCGGGGTTTTGCCGTTCTCGATTTGCTTGAGGGCGCGCTCGAGGACCTCGTCGCGTGCGCTTTCAGCCTGTGTGCGGAACGAGTGAATAAGGGAGACGGCATCGAGTGACTTGAGCCACTCCATGAAGTTATGTGTCTGCTGTTCGATAATTTCGGCTGCTTCTTCGGCTGCCAGCATGCGTGACTGCTTGTTCTCTTCGATAACAGTCTCGAGATCATCGACCGTGTAGAGATAGATATCCTCCAGTTTTCCGACCTCGGCCTCGATATCTCGCGGCACGGCAATATCCACCATGAAGATCGGTTGGTGCTTGCGTGTCTTGAGGGCGCTTTCAACCATGCCCTTGCCAAGAATCGGCAGCGGGCTTGCTGTTGAGGCAATTACGATATCAGCTTCGGCAAGGTGTGCCGGAAGATCCTGCAGGCCAATCGCATAACCCTCGAACTCCGAGGCGAGTGCAGCTGCCTTCTCGATGGTGCGGTTGGCGATGATGATGTGCTTGATGCCCTGCTGGTGCAGGTGACGTGCTGCCAGCTCGATGGTTTCGCCTGCGCCGATGAGCAGGGCTGTCTGCTCGCTGAGGTCGGCAAAAATCTGTTTTGCAAGGTTGACCGCGGCAAAAGCAACCGAGACCGGGCTGGAGCCGATGGCCGTATCGGTGCGCACCTGCTTGGCAACAGAGAAGCTGTGCTGGAAGAGGCGGTCGAGCATCTTGCCGCTCGACTTGGTTGATACCGAGATCTGGTAGGCATCTTTCACCTGGCCGAGAATCTGCGGCTCTCCGAGTACCAGTGAGTCGAGGCCGCTGGCGACGCGCATCAGGTGTGTGACGCAGTCCTTGTCGGTATGGGCATAGAGATAAGGTGTCAGCTGTGTTTTCTCGATGCTATGAAAATCGCAAATCCACTCGCTGAGTGCATCAATGCTGGAGTCGTTGACGGAGGCGTAAATCTCGGTGCGGTTGCAGGTCGAGAGGATGACAGCCTCTTCTGCGCCAGCCTGTTCGCGCAGTCCGCGCAGGGCGGCTACGACAATATCCGGGCCGAACGCGACCTTCTCCCGAATATCGACGGGAGCTGTCTTGTGATTGATGCCCAGGATGAGGAGCATCTCAGGTAATTAACTGTTTCAGTTGCATATCGCTGCCTATTCTAGCAAGGTCGGCACTGGATTGGAAAATATAGGCCCCGCCCTTATACTCACTGGTATGCACTATTTAATATTACTGACGCGCCTGCGGCGATCTCTTCTCTCTTGTTGCCTGCTTCTTGTGGCTACCATGGCCTCTCCTGCAATGGCTGAGCAAGATGTGGAGATACCATCTTCGCGCTCACCTGTTTTTGCCTCTCCGGATCTCATGAGCCGTTACCTTGCTGCCGAGATCAATGCCCATCGCGGCAGGCTCGAAGAGGCACTGGATGATTACTGGGTTGTAGCCCAGGCATCGCTGGATCCAATGGTTGTTCGTCGTGCGGCACGTATAGCCCTACATCTCTCATCAGAACGGGCACTGCCGGCAGTTGAGTTGTGGGTACGTGTTTCTCCCGATGCTATCGATGCGCACCAGGCACTACTGTTACTGCATTTGAAAGAGGGACAGCAGGAGAAGGCATTGGCAGCGGCAGAGGAGTTGATGCGCGCGGCGGCAATTGCCGGCAAGGACGGCTATCTTGAAATCGCGGCAGTCGCGGCAGTCGCGACGGTTTCGGGTGATGTCGACAAGGCTGTAACACTGCTCGAGGCAGTGGCGGAAAAGAACAGCGAAGATTCCGGTTCATACTATGCATTGGGTGTCGCGCTTTTCGGCATGAAGGAGTACGTAAGGGCTGAGTCTGCATTGCGACAGGCGATCGACTTGCACAAGGATGATGCGCGCTACTGGATGTTGCTAAGTCGCCTGCTGTCGGTTCAAGAGCAATTCGACGAGGCGGAGAAGGTACTTTCGCAGGCGGTTTCGCACCATCCGGAAGAGCGTATTTTACAGCTCGCGTATGCCAGCAGCCTGGTTACACATAACAAATACCAGGCAGCATTCGAAGTCTACAGGAACATGCTTAAGGCTGAACCCGATGATCCCGAGTTGTTGCAGACGGCTGGTGTATTGGCAATTGAACTCACCCTGTGGCCTGAAGCCAGGCTCTATCTTGAGAAGCTGCTCGAATATCCGAAGATGCGTGATCATGCCCGCTTGCTTCTCGGTAAGGTCGAACTGGGCGTCGGCGATGTGGATGCCGCGAGCGACTATTTCAACAGGGTCCAGGGCGAGTTGCAGGGCGAGGCCGTCGTTCAACTGGCAAAAATCGAGTTTGAAGCAGGCAGAATTGAATCCGGCCACAAGCTTTTTGATCAGCAGCGGCTTGCGGAGCCAGAGCAGGCGATTGCTTACTATCTTGCAGAAGCTGAATTGCTCAAGTCGGCAGATTACATCGAAGAGGGGCTTGCTGTGCTGGCAACGGCAATCGAAATCCATCCCGATGATCTGGACCTACTCTATGCGCATGGCATGCTGTCGATAGATAACGGGGATATTGTCACTCTCGAGAAACGCATGCGTGAAATTATTGCGGCAGACCCGGACAATGCTCTGGCACTGAATGCACTCGGGTATACGCTGGCAGATGAGACTGACAGGTACGCAGAAGCACTCGAATTGATCACCAAGGCATTGCAGCTTATGCCGGAAAGCCCGGCGATACTCGACAGTATGGGCTGGGTACTATTTCGCATGGGACGTTACGATGAGTCGATATCCTATCTTCAGCAGGCGGCTGAAATAAATGCTGATGGTGAAATTACCGCACATCTCGGCGAGGTGCTGTGGCACAGCGGCAAGCGCGAGGAGGCGATGAGCGTTTGGAAGAGCGGGCTCGAGCGCGAGCCTGACAACAGGCATATCGTTGAGGCGATGAAACGCCTGCAGCCATGAGCATCGCGGTGGAACGCTTTCCTGCCCCTGCCAAACTCAACCTGATGCTGCATATCACCGGACGGCGTGATGATGGTTATCATCTCCTGCAGACGGTATTCCAGTTTCTCGATTACGGAGACGAGCTCGGTTTCGAGGTGCTTGAGAGCGGAGAAATCGAAAATTCAACCCCGCCCGCAGGTGTAGCACACGATGATGACCTCATCGTCAGGGCCGCGCGCTTACTGCAAAGTGACAGCGGTACCAGGCTGGGAGCCAGAATTGAACTCGAAAAGCGACTGCCAATGGGTGGTGGTCTCGGCGGAGGCAGTTCAGATGCCGCGACCACCCTGGTTGCGCTGAACCGCTTGTGGGGGCTCGAATACTCAAAACAGCAGCTTGCCAACCTCGGTTTGCAGCTGGGTGCAGACGTACCAATATTTGTTTATGGCGAGGCAGCTTGGGGTGAGGGAATAGGTGAAAAACTGACTCCGGTAGAGCTCCCGGAGCGCTGGTTTCTGGTTGTCAGGCCCGATGTTTACATCGAGACGCCCAAATTATTTCATGATTCTGAATTGACAAGGAATTGTCATCCCATCACAATAGCCGACTTTCTCGCGGGATTGGGCGAAAATGTCTTTTTCCCACTGGTGAAAAGACGCTATCCGGCGGTTGCTGAAATTGCTGATAGGCTCTCGGCTCTTGGCGAGGTAAAATTGACCGGAACTGGCTCCTGTCTTTTTATCGCCTTTGAAGATGAAAAGAGCGCACAGGATGCCGTAGCGAAGCTCCCGGACGGGCTTGAGTATTTTGTTGCCCGGGGTGTGAACCGTTCGCCGCTTTATGCGGATTGAGAGAAAGATTATTGGGGCGTGGCCAAG
>NZ_MPRK01000083.1 GCF_002021095.1 Solemya elarraichensis gill symbiont
CGAACTCCAGCCTGTCGCCCTTTGAAAGGAAATCACCCTGTCCCGTGATACCACCGAGCGCCTCACGGGCAACTGTGGCACAACTTCCCAACCTGTGCGGCGCACTGAACCCACCGACCACGGCAAGATAGGCACGTAAGCCACTCAGCGGCGCATGAAAATCGAGCCGGTCACCGGCTAAGATTGAATAGCTGAACCAGGGTTCTGCATGGACGCCGTTAATCCGTGCATCCAGATCAGCACCGGCAATTGCGATCATGGCATCCGTTTCGGCAAGCAGGCTCAGTACGCCGTAAGTACTTTCGATTTGTGCCGCATTCGGTGAGTTGCCAAGCAATCGGTTCGCCCATGAGAATGCATGTTCATCCATGGGGCCGCCCGTGGTGACACCGAGATGCTGATAGCCGTGACGGCCAAGATCCTGAATACAGGAGAAGTGACCCGGTTTGAGCACCTCAAAGCTCATTCGCTACATCCTCGTCCAGTTGGCCCCCAAGGTCGAGATACTCCTGCCTGCCGATTGGACGAAAGCGAATCTCTGCACCCACCTCTATTTGTGTCAGTGAATCGCTCTCCCAGTCGATCATCTGCATTGGTGTTCTGCCTATAATCCGCCAGCCACCTGGCGTTGCCGCCGGATAGACGGCAGTCTGCGAATCGGCAATTGCCACGCTGCCTGCCGGAACTCTGAGCCTTGGTTTTTGCATACGCGGCATCGCAATGCGTTGATCCACCTTGCCGAGGTAGGCAAAGCCCGGGGCGAATCCAATCGCATAAACACGGTAGGGGCTATCACTGTGAATCGAGATGACCTCGTCAGGTGCAAGCCCTGCAAATTCACTTAATGCCTGCAGGTCGAGGGCAACCTCTTCGCCGTAATAGACAGGCACTTCAAGCAGTGCGCTGGAAACACTCTCCTGCAAATCGGCTGCATCATCATCAAGCAACTCAACAAGGTACTGATGCAGTTGCTCATGATCGATGCGGTCGGGATCATAATAGAGCAGTAGCGAGGTATAGGAGGGAACCAGGTCAGTCAGCAGAGGACCAAGCGACTGTCGAACGATAGCCAAGGCCCGACCAACCCGGGCAGAGACGTCATCACTGATCTCATCTCCCAGGTAGACAATCGAACTGTTTTCGTTAAGCGCTTCGATTCTCATAAAGAGGAAATAATGTCACGGATATGCCTTGCTGAATCGAGTGCATGCTGGCTGTCGCCGTGAACACAGATGGTGTCTGCCTGAATCGGGATGCGTTTGCCGCTGAGCGTGGTGACAGACTGTTCATTCATTATCTGCTGCACCTGCTGTCCTATCGTTTCGAGGTCCTGGTGTACCGCACCCGGCTGCGCACGGTTAACAAGGTGACCTTCGTCGTCATAGGCACGATCAGAAAACGCCTCGAACCAGATCTCGATGTCATACTCCCTGCCCTTCGCGCTGATCTCTTCAGATTCCGGCGTTGCCAGTACAACCAACGGACAATCAGGCGCAAAATCCCTGACGGCTTCCATTATGACTGTCATGGTGGCTTCGTCACGCATCATCTTGTTATACAGGGTGCCATGCGGTTTCACATACTGGACACGCGTGCCGTGGACACGACAGATGCCATCAAGAGCAGCAAGCTGGTAAACAAGTCCCGCCTTGAGCTCCTGCGGATGCAACGTCAGGTCACGACGCCCAAAGCCAATAAGGTCCGGATAACCTGGATGGGCACCGATAACAACATCCTCGGCAAGCGCCATCTGCACCGTGCGCTCCATGGTGAGCGGATCGGATGCATGAAAACCACAGGCGATACTGGCCATGTCGATCAAGGGCATGACCTCTTCATCCATGCCCATGGTCCAGTTGCCGAAGCTCTCGCCCATATCGCAATTGAGTTTCATGTTTGTTTCCAGCGCAGAGTGTAATCCTGACTTAGGATAACCCGTTTCAATCACCTGAGACCAGCAACTCCAGCACCTCGTTCAATGCCTCAAGAGAATTGCTCTCTCTCGCATCCCACTCATTCTGCCTGACACCATCAATCATCCAGTAGCTACCGTAGAAATCCGAGGCCACAATGAGGAGTGGTTTCTCATTCAAATCAACCCCGCTACCTCCTGCCTCGGCAACAATCTTGTCGGCGACAGTAAAACAAGCTGCGATCTCCTCGGCCCCCTTGTCATTGTCGGTATACACACCGCCCCATCTCAGGTGTAGTAACAGGCAGAGGCCGGATTTCACCAGGTAATACTGTATCGCCCAGGAGTTCACACCATGCCCGTCATGCGACAGGATGACGTAATCATTAACCTGCTCGGTTTCAAACTCTTCAGCGTAGTTCTGGAGGAAGTATGGAGAGACCTCGATCTTGCGTGTTGAGTAGAGCCATTTCCCGCGTTGTTTCAATTTAGCCGCGAGTTCACGAGGAAGAGTTGGAAAGCCCAATCCCTCCGATTCAAACAGCGCTTGCGCCGCCCGGGGATCGGGCCGCTTGAACCAGTATTTTATTTTTGCCAGTCGTGCTTTCAAATGTTTCAGGGAATTAGTGCCAAACAGTAATAGATTACTTGACCAGCATCCCCTTGTGCTCAATAAATTCAATTATCTCAGGCAATCCCTGTACTGATATGGAACTGCGATACTAATTGTGGACTGATTACTTTACCGTAATTAATTGTTATTCCAGTAATAATAAAATGAGTCTATCCCAACTTGTTCTGATTAAACTCTTTATCTGGCTTATAATTAATGTAGAGATTCAATATTCATTATTGATTGCAAATTGTTTCTGTTTGATTTGCCGGAGGCGGTGTCATGCGGAGCTTTTAATGGGTGAAAATGGAATATTTTGATGGGACATAGACGATGGTGTTACCTAAGTTCAGAGGCTTTACCTTAATCGAACTAATGATCGTCATGGTAGTGCTTGCCGTGATCCTGTTACTGGCAGTGCCTTCTTTCGAAGACACCATTGAGCGTCGTCAGCTTCAGCGGACCGGTGAGAATATCTATAGCGCCATCATGTTCGCCAAGTCCGAGGCTGTGAAGCAGGCAACAGATGTTTCAATCACCTTCACCAAGCAGTCTCCGGGTGACGGCTGGTGTTACGGGATAGATGACGATACCACTTCTGCCTGTAACTGCATCACTGCTGCAGCGAATTGTACGCTTTATGATGACCCCAAGACTTTCAGCAACGGCGTGGCAGGCGGAGCAGAGCCATTCAAAAATATTGAACTGGATAGCAACGTATCTCTGACATTTACTTCAGACTACGGCAAGGCAACTGTTGATACCGCGACTGTTTCGCTAGAGTCTGAAAATAGCCATGAGTTCAATATCAAAATTGATTCGGAGGGTCGGCGCATCCGAATTGAGTCGGATTTACCCGGTTATGCGGACATTCCATAGAGGTAATAATGGCACAGGAAAGCAAGATGTATTTTAGTTACCCAGCGAACAAGAGTTATAAGCAGACCGGACTGGCGCTGATCGAATTACTGGTCGGCCTTGTTGTGGCGCTGCTTGCTGTTACTTTTATCCTGAATATCTACATCACGAATATTCGTTCGACCTCCGAGACAGTCAATGCCTCGCGCCTGGATGCCGATTTGCGCTCGGTGATGACATACATGGTAGAGGAGATTCGCCGGGCAGGTTACTGGAAAGCATCCGTCGTCGAGTCAGGGGGGACTACAGAGATTGCTGATCCAAAATGCAACCCGTTTTCTGCCTATAGCAATGACCTGGATTTTACTGACTGCGACCCCGTAATATCGACTTTTGGAACCAACCTCGTGGTGTCGAAAAAAACCGGAGAAGCGGACAACTCGTGCATAACCTTTACCTATGACCGGGGAAATCCAAGTGATCCTGATGACCCTGACGGAATACTGCAAACCACGAACGAGTATTACGGCATACGACTAATTGAGAATGATGATGATATCGGTATTATCGAGATCGCCAAGAGTATCAGCTGTGACGGCGGCACGTGGAATGCGCTGACTGATCCGGAAATCGTTGACATTACCGAGTTGACGTTTGACGTGACAGATACGGTATGTACAGATGTGAACACAAGCAGCGCTTCGAATACGAAGAGTGGTGGCGACTGTATTCAAGACTATCTCGATGAAATACCATCCCTGAGTGAACATCGCATCGTGCAGAACAAGGTGGTCATTATTACCCTTGAAGGTGAATTAAGGAATGATGACGTTGTGTCAAAGATACTGGAGCAGACAGTGAATGTCAGGAACCGTACAGTGGCAAAGATTCCTTGACCGGAAAATGGTGAAAAAAGAGATGAAACAAAAGCAGAAATTCAGATCAATCAAGCGCCAGGATGGTATCGCTGTACTGGTAATTGCGCTCATCATGCTGCTGTTAATGACAATGCTTGCCTTCATATCGAGCAACAGCGTTCGCCAGGATATTACCATATCAAATAACGATTTCCGGATACGCCAGGCATTCCAGGCTGCAGAGGCTGGCCTCTCCTTTGCGGAAGCTCACTACATAGCAAATATCGATGACTATGATACTGATGGTGATGGCACGATAGATTCTCCGAGTGAGTACCCTGGTGGTGAAAGCACTCCTGAGGTAGGGGAATACTACAACAATGACGGGGAGAGCAATCCAGGTTTTAGTTACGATGAAATACGCTTTGCAGCAGGCAGCGACAATGTCCTTTATATCGAATCCAGGGGCTGGAGCGATGACGGCACAACGGAGCGCACACTCAGCAACTATCTTTCACTCGTGCCTCTTGTTAATACCCCACCAGCATCACCATTGACGGTAAGGGGCGCTGTTGACGTCACCGCTGGTGGTGTTTCAGTGGAAAACGCTTTTGGAAACATCACTATCAGGTCGGGAGGAGTGACCGAAACAGGCAGCGCTTTTAAGACCCGTACCTGCAATGATTGTGGCTCCAGGTATCCGGACACCTACGGCAACCCGTCTGAGGGTGGCCCCAGTAACCCCTTACCCGGGATGTGGCTTACTGATACAGGGGCTGGTGACGAGGCCGATGTGACTATTTTTGAGTTTGAAGGGGGTGAAGCCGATCCCACGATAATCATGAATGATCCATATCTTGATCTTGAAGCCGATGAGTTTTTCAAGCGCTACATGGGCGGGACGATGGAAGAAGTCAAAGGCGTCATGACAATTTATACTTCTTCAGATGATATTGACGGAATCGAGGGTCAGGCGATGTGGCTTGATACGGAAGGCGATGAATACGATTTAAAGGACAGCGTTGGGTCAAGAGATAATCCGGTAGTATTGGTCGTGGAAGGGGACATGAAGACTAGTGCCAATTTCGTATTATTTGGCATGCTGTTTGTTACTGGTGAGGCGGATTTCAGCGGCGGTGGTGAGCTGTATGGTTCAATGGTCGTCATGGCAGAAGGTTTCAACCCTGGTACCGGTGGGGGCGTAATTTACTATGATCCTCTAACCGCCTCTGGAGGCGGAGCCGGAGGGGGCGCCGGTGGCAGTATAGGAGGAACCTGGCGTGACTGGGGTAATTGATTTTATGAATGGAGTCTCTACAAATTGCGAGGCACTAAAATGTTTTTAAACAGGCCAGGTTCCCAGAAAGGCGTGGTGATTCTAGAGGCACTGATCGCGTCAACAATTTTTATTATCGGCCTGATTGCTATCAGTCAATACCAATCAGTCATTCAGAGGGAGTCGGGCGAAAACAAGGCTCATGATGCTGCAACCCTTCTCGCACAGGAGAAACTCGACGAGTTCCGCCAAGTAACCGACAAGACCACTTTTGAAGCGCTGGCATCCGGAAGTGACGCTCCTATTGAGCTTGTCAATACAAGCTTTAACCGTAGCTGGACAATTACAAACAATGCCGGTGTGGCAACCGACAAGTATGTTGTCATTACAGTCTCCTGGACACCAGTAAAAGACGCGACACAGGCAGTTGAACTGTCCGGTTTCTTGCGCTGGTCTGACGTTGTACGCCAGGCAGCCTACCTCTCAGGCGGTGATCCGATTCCGTCATCGTCCGGCGGCACCCTGAATCCAGACAAGGAGTATACACCCGAAGAATTCGAAGAGCTGAAGTTGGAAGAGGATGAGGAAGGCGATAAGCGTCTCGTCCAACTGAGTGAGGATGTCAGCGTCTATGAGGCCGCGGATGGCCAGGCGGAAGTGATTGTAAAGACGACAGAAGATGGGGAAGTTGTCTATAACGTAGTGTTTAAATCAAGTAATACTGGCATTGTCATGCTCAGGGGCATTGTCACGGTTGGCGAGGGCGCGAGAACAGCAGCTGATTTCTTCCTGAGCGATCCGCCAGGTGAGATAGTGACGACAGATGCGGGTTACTGTGTCCACCCGGAAGAGAGCGGTCATGATGTGCGCACACCAGACGGCGAGGGAACAAAATCGACCTCCGAGACCGAAACCCTTGCGGATAACCAGGATCGTTTTCACTGCTTTACCGGAAGAACCTGGTACGGCAACATGGGTATGGTCGGTTATGACAAGAAAGACCTGATTTGCCCAGCTATCTATACCTATCCGCCAGTCATTGGCCTGAATGAAGGACTGCAGGAGGTATCAGGCATGGTCTATGTCGACAGTGGCGATCAAACGCATAACATTAGCGTTCCGCTAGGCCGTTTGTGGGCTCTTGATGACCAGAATTTCAGAATACTTTCATTCAAGGACAGCTGTGAAGAGACAGGTAGTGGAACTATCGACCTTACATTTGCACTTTCAACTTATCCTGGTGCCACGACGGTAACAGAACTTGGAAGTACCACTGTTGAAGCAGTCAATCCGATAGGTGACTGCGAAGACATTGATCCTGAATTATCAACAGAAGGGGATCCTGTTGGAAGCTGCAGTGTCGAGATTGGCGCTGGCGGGTATACAGGAAGGATTGTCCTGATACCGGATAACGACCTCAGAATCTGTGGCTCGAATGTGATTGACCCTGATCCGAATCCTACCACAAGTGCTCTAATGATA